>DATFWM010000243.1:0-6925 GCA_035259295.1 Blastocatellia bacterium
AGTTGGAAAGCTCGATCACGCTTTGAACTGCCGATTAGCAAGCGCGCTGTTATCACTCCCCGATTGTCTTTGACTTTGATCGGTCTCAGCAATCAACATGTCCGACACCATGCAGCCAACTGAAAAATTATATTTTCGTAATGCTAGCCTACTCGAGTTTTCAGCCAGCGTCTTGGAAGTTAAGCCATCATCGCAAGGTGCGGTCGTTGTCTTGGACCGCACCGCGTTCTACCCCACTGGCGGGGGCCAGCCTAATGACACCGGCACGCTAGGCAACGCAAGGGTCGTCGATGTGTTCGAAGACGAAGACGGCGTCATCTACCACACGGTTGAGTCATCAGGCTCCCTCGAGTCCGGCCAGCTTATCGCGGGGGTTGTTGACCGCGCGCGGCGGCTCGATCACTTGCAACAACACAGCGGTCAGCACATCTTGTCTCAGGCGTTCGTTCAGACTTGTGGAGCCGAAACTCGCTCGTTTCATCTGGGCTCACAGACATCGACCATCGACATTGAGCTGCCCTCGCCTAACGCAGAGTCGATGCGCGCCGCCGAAGATCTTGCCAACGCAGTCGTATTCGAGGACCGCCCAATGCTTGTGCACCTCGTCAATGAAGAAGAAGCGGCTCGCCTGCCGCTCAGAAAAGAGAGCGCAGTGCGAGGCAACATTCGTGTGATTGAAATCGCTGATTTCGACTGGTCTCCTTGCGGCGGGACTCACGCATCACGGACAGGCCAGATCGGGATGATTGCGATACGTTCGTGGGAACGCGCAAAAAAACTGACCCGTGTGGAGTTCGTGTGCGGCGGGCGAGCGCTCGCAGATTATCGCAAAGCCCACGACACCGCTTCAGAGGTGGCTAGCCTGTTCAGCGCCGAGCGAGATTCTTCAGCCGAGCTTGTCCGGCGAGCCTTGCAAGAGAACAAGGCGTTGAAGAAACGCACCCGCGATCTACTCGATCTGGCGATGAGCGCCGAAGCGGCGGAGATGCTCGAGGCTGCAACTCAGGCGGAGGGTTTCAAACTAGTCCAGGCCGTGTTCGACGGGCGGGAGTATGAAGAGATTCGCGTGCTCGCGTCGAAGATAGTTCAGCCTGAGCCTTCCGTCGCGCTGTTGGCGACGAAGGAAAAGGATGCCGCGCGTCTGGTCTTCGCAAGGTCCGCTTCGCTCTCGCAAAACATGGGCGCGATCCTTGCGGAGGCTTGCGAGACATTGGGCGGGCGCGGCGGCGGCAAGCCTGAGCTTGCGCAAGGCGGCGGCCCAAACGTTGAGAGAATCGAAGATGCGATTCGAGCTGCTGCTGAAAAAATGATGCCTCGCTCTTGAAATTCGAACGCTCGTTCGATAAACTGCAAGGTGAACGGAGCCGGAGACCCTCGGAGGCGAGATGAGCTACACCACCACAACGATCACTCAGAAATATCACGACGCAATTGTCGATTGGCAGGAAAAAAACTTCCCCGAACTCGATATTCTTAACAAGCACTGGGATGAGTACTTCAAAGGTGTTCCGCCTTTTCAGTTGGTGGCCAAGGTCGGCGATCTCAAAAGCGACTTCATAGACGTCGGTCAGTATTCGGGCAAGAAGCGTTTCGAGCAGGCGAAGGAGATGGTTGGCAATGCGTTCTTTAGCGCTCGCGACATCGTGCGCGCGCAGTGCTCGACGGAGCTTGGCTCGATTCAGCAGCACCGGCTGACGCTCGACAAGGCGGTCACGGACAAAGGCAAGTTCGCCGTTCTGAGAATTATGGCCGAGGAGCTGCGACACGCCTATCAGATGTTCTGGGTGCTGGACCACGACCCGACGTGGAAGAAACCGGGCCTGGGTGACGTGGCCAAACAAACGATCGAGGAGCTTCTGTCGATGGAGCTCGGCAGCCACGTGCTCGACGCGTTCAACATCGACTTCAACGACTTTCTGGACAACGTAACGTATGCGACGGTGATAGACCTGGTTGGCAAGTACCAGCTCGAGATGCAGCAAGTGTTCAGCTATGCGCCGATGGCCCGCAGCATGGGGCCGATGCTTCAGGAGGAAGCGTTTCATCTGGGCAGCGGCCGGAAGCTGTTGAAGGAGATCGGGCAAATGGCCGCTCGGGGGGAAGGCGACTACAGTGTCGAAGACATGCAGCGCGCGATGAACCTATGGTTCCCTCGGGGCCTCGAGATGTTCGGCAATGAGCAAGGCGGGCAAACGGCGGTGACGTTTGGCTTCAAAGACAAGACCAACGGTACAGCTCAAGCTGAGTATGTCGAGGAAGTGCGCGGCGTCGTTCGCAATGTGAACGTCGGAATTGTGCAGGAGCGATTGCCAAACCTTTCTCGCGAAGAAGCACATTCCTTGATCGATGACGTTGAACGCTCGGGCGACCCCAAGCAAGGCATCAAGAGTGAGGACTTAATCGGGCTTCCAGATTTGAAATTCTTCCGCAAGCGCGGGCCTGACGAGATAATCTTCCAGCCCTACGACGTGCGAGGACAATTGCTGACCGAGCAGGGCAAGCCGCTCTCGTCGGAAGGGTATCTGAGTTACCTTGCATCTGTTCTGCCCTCCAAGTTCATCGGCACGCGCGAGTATGACAAGTACGTCGCTCAGATGGGCGAGTTTTACGCCGGAAAATGAACGACGCGTGCAACCCCGGCGTAGCCGGTCATCCCGAGTGCTGCAGCTCTCATTAACCCCAACTTCAGTTGGGTGCGGCCGGCCGTGGATCATAGGAACCGTCTCAACGGTTTCGCTCCCTTTCAACATCGCAAAAACTGTTGAAACAGTTGGGCAAATTACAGCGGTCCACGCAGCCCAACTGAAGTTGGATGTTAATGAGAGGCCGTCGAATCCCTCATGCAACTACCATCGCGTCTATTTCAATTCGACCGCTACTGCTATCTTAGACTTCAATGTATAATTCGCACTCGAACCCATGAAAATAGAACACAGGATCGGACAACTGCTGCTGATCGGATTGCCGGGCGCAGAGCTTGACCTGATGACTCGCAGCCTGCTGCAAAGCATCCAGCCCGGCGGCATACTGCTCAACACCCAAAACATCGAAAGCCCGCAACAAGTAGTAAAACTGACATCGGCAATACGCTCGCTCATCGAAGTTCCTCCCATCATCGCCGTGGATCAGGAAGGCGGGCGGATCGATCCGCTCAAACAGGTTTGTTCTCCGATGCCGTCCCCTGATCTGCTGCGAGCGTCAGGCGACGCGTCGATCGCCGCGCGAATGGGAGAGATCACCGCCGAAGCGCTCCGCACGCTTGGATTCAATGTGAACTTCGCCCCGGTGCTGGACATCGCGACCGATGACGAAACGAACACCGGGTTGAAGGGGCGTTATCTCGGCAGTTCTGTCGCTGAAGTGGTGCGACTCGGAGGCGCGTATCTCGAGGGCTTGCAACGCGGCGGAGCGGTTGGCGCGGGCAAGCACTTCCCCGGGCTTGGAGCCGCGACCACCGCTTCCGGGTCTAAGCTGCCCGCCGTGGACCGCTCCCGTGACGAGATACTTAAGTACGACGCGGCGCCCTACAGCGAGTTGTTCAGCAAGATCAACGCGCGGCTGAACGCGGTCATCGTGTCGCACGCGCACTATCCGGCGTTCGACGGGCCGGCTCCGCTGCCGTCGTCGTTGTCTAAGAACATTGTCACCGGGTTGCTTCGCGAGGAACTGGGATTCAAAGGGCTTGCAATCACAGACGATTTAATGATGGAAGCAGTCACCGATTCTCGCGATTTGTCCGAGGCGGCGGTGATGGCGATTGAAGCTGGCGCCGATATGGTGATGATCGCCGACTCGCACGAGCATGCGACCGCAGCGTGGGAGGCAATGGTCAAGGCGGTGGGCGAATCGCGAATCACGACCTCGCACATCAGTCGCGCGTTCGATCACATCGCGCGCATCAAGTCGATGATCTCTCCGCCGCACGCCTTCAGCGAGCAAGCTATTACAAGACTGCGCGAGCGCATCGGGGAAGTGAATCTTCTATTGCAACACTCCAAATGAATACTGTAGCGGCGGCCCTCCGTGGCCGGCCCGCTTTTTAAGCGTGCGCACTTCAACAAAGAGACGTTATCAGGAAAGAGGGGCGGCCACAGAGGGCCGCCCCTACATGTGTTCGCGATTGCTGGTGCGGGTCTTTCTTGTCGCCATCTTTATTGCAACCGCAACCTGCTGCCATCGCGGTGGAAAGCCAGGCACCTTGGTAATCGCCATTGAGGTTCCGCCTCGCGGGTTCGATCCGCGATTCTCAACGACCTTTCAAACCTCAGCTCGCATAATGCAGTTGGTCTACGACACACTCGTGGTCAGAAACGAAAGGTTCGAGTTCGTCCCCTCGCTCGCCGAGCGTTTCGAAGAGTCCGAAGATCACAAGACTTTCACCTTTCATCTTCGACCGGGTGTCTCGTTTCACGACGGACGCGCGTTGACTTCTGCCGATGTCAAATACACATTCGATTCGCTGCTCTCGCCTGCGCTAAGGTCTCCCATTCGCGGGGCGGTCGATAAGATCGCTTCGATCGAAGCACCTGACCCACAGACCGCGATCTTTCACGCGAGCGAGCCGTTCTACACTTTCATCGGCAACCTACCCGCCATCGGAATCATTCCCAACGGCGCAGGAACCGAAATTATTAACGCGCCAATCGGTAGCGGTCCTTACAGGTTTGTCTCGTATAACGAGGGCGACGCGGTTCAACTCGAAGCCAACTCGGATTACTGGGGCGGAGCGCCTCACATCCCGCGCATTCACGTCAAGGTGGTGACCGACAACAGCACGCGCCAGGCTGAACTCATGAGCGGCGAAGTCGATCTGGCTTATAACGCACAGTTCGATCCCGAAACGATTCGTGCACTGGGGCGCCGCAGCGATATACAAGTAGTGGTCGGAGACGGCGCGAGCATTGGATACCTTGGAGTAAACGTTTCATCAAATTCTTTGCTGTCCAATCAGAAACTCAGGCAAGCGATCGCATGTGGCATCGACCGCGACGTGATCATTCATCGCTTGCTCAGAGACCAGGCCCGAAAGGCGAACGCGATCATGCCGCCCGAGCACTGGGCCTACGATCCGAATGTGACGGTTTACAGTCACGATCCTGAGCGCGCGAAATCGTTACTCGACGACGCTGGTTATGCCGATCCGGATGGCGATGGCGCGCTCCCTCGGCTGACGCTGACTATGCTGACGACGACGACCCAACTCTCAAGGAACATCGCGGCGATAATGCAGGACCAGCTCCGAGTTGTCGGCATACAGCTAGAGCTGCAGTCGCTTGAACCGGCGACGCTTTTCGACAGGCTCAACAAGGCACAGTTCGATTTGTATTATTTGATAGGCATCGGGTTCAACCAGCTCACCGACGTGTTTCAGTTTGTGTATCACAGCCGCTATCAGGACCCGCAATTCAACGAAGCAATTGCGAAGCTGCGCGGCGCGACTGATCCGGCGCAGATGCGACCCTTGTTTGATCCGATAGCTTTGAGACTCGAGCGGCGCGAGTATTGCCCAAATGACGAAGTCGATAAGTTGGTGGACGAGGCGAAAGCAACTGACGCCAACACAACAAAGAAGCAGTTATACCTTCGAATTGCCGCAATTCTTACGGATCGAGGGGGCCAGAATCGCATGCGCTATTGCAATCCAGAGGTTGACCGCTGGATCGTTGATGCCGAACGCGCGAATGACCGCGCAATCAAGCTCGATTTGTATCACAAGATCCAAGAGGCTGTCTCAGGAGAACTGCCTCAGATTTACCTCTGGTATCCGGCGAACGTTCTGGTCGCACGCACACGCGTCGGCAGCATCGAGATCGAACCGTCAGGCTCGTGGTACTTCATCTCAAAACTAACGCTCGAGGGTAAATGAAGGAGAACAGAGGAGCGGAGGAGCAGAGGAGCAGAGGAGCAGAGGAGCGCCGCAACTCCTCTGCTCCTCCGCTCCTCGGCCCCTTTGCTCCAGTGCCGGTGGGCCTGTCGCGCAGCGCGCTGATTATCGGGCTGGTAAGCTTGCTAGCCGACATCAGCTCGGAGATGATTTATCCGATCCTGCCGGTTTTCCTCACTCAAACTCTTCGCGCGCCTGCGACTGCCGTCGGCTTGATCGAAGGACTGGCCAACGGAACCGCCAGCGTTATCAGCGGAATATCGGGTTGGGTTTCAGATCGAGCTCGACGCCGCAGATCGGTCGCGTTCGCAGGCTACGCGCTTACTGCCCTCTCCAGGCCGATGATCGCCCTGGCGACGGTCTGGCCGGTTGTGCTCGCCGCCCGATTCTTCGACCGCTTTGGCAGAGGGGTTCGAGTCGCGCCGCGCGACGCCTTGTTAGCCGAGACCTCGCCGGCGGAATATCGAGGGCGCGCGTTTGGATACGAGCGCGCAATGGATTCAGCCGGGGCGGTGCTTGGTCCGCTGGTTGGGCTCGCGTTGGTCGCGGGGGTGGGACTTGAACTGCGAAAGGTTTTCTTAATCTCGGCGATACCGGCGTCGCTTGCCGCGCTGATGATTTTGGCGGTTAGCGAGCAGCGAAGCGGCGAGGGCGCTTCAAGCGTAAGGCTGACGCTTGAGGGAACGACTCGTGAGTACAGGCGGTTGTTGATCGTGACTGGGGTGTTTGGGCTGGCGAATTCAGCGAACGCATTTTTGATTCTCCGCGCGCGCCAGTTGGGACTCACGACGGGTCAAACAATTTTTGCGTACGCGCTTTGCAACGCGGTGGCGGCGCTCGTTTCGATGCCGGCCGGCTCGGCAAGCGACCGCTCCGGGCGACGCAACCTTCTGGTTGCAGGTTACTCGATCTACGCGATCAGCTACGCCGGCGTGGCGATCGCAGGAACTCCGTGGCTGATATGGCCGCTGTTTGCGTTGTACGGTTTATTCCCTGCGCTAACCGACGGCGTCTCGAAGGCACTAGCGGTTGACACGGCGG
>DATFWM010000244.1:0-4460 GCA_035259295.1 Blastocatellia bacterium
GGCGACCTGCTTGCCGTCCGGCGAGAAGGCGGGGCTGTTCTCGACGCCCGGCAGGGTCGTCAAGGGCGTGACTTTGAGGGGCGTAATTATCGCGGCAGTTTTAGCGCGCCCGAAGAATTTGTAGACACCGAACGCCAAACCCGCGAGCGCGGCGATGAGGATTACGGCGGCCAGCGTAAAACCCGTCTTGTGCCGCCTGATCTCGGTAACGGCGAATTCAAGACTCGAAGTTGACGGGGGGTCCTGGAGACGCGTGACACCTTGCTCCCGCGGTGTCGATACTGCTGCCTTACCGCTCGCCGCCGCCTCGCCAGCGCCTTCAGGCGCCGCGGGCCGTCCTATGTCAGTCTCGAGCTCCATTCTCCGTCGCAACCGCTTAAGATCGTTCGACATCTCCTTCGCTGTTTGGTAGCGTCCCTCGATGTCTTTGACGAGCGCTCGGCTCACGATCGTTTGCAACTCCGCAGGTGCTTCCGGCAGATAGCTCGCCAGTGGCGCCGGCTCGCGCTCGAGGATCAAGACGATCGTGTCGCTGTGAGTCGGTGCACTGAAAGGTCTCTGGCCCGCGATCATTTCGTACAGCACGACGCCCAGACTCCAGATGTCCGTACGCAAATCAACAGCGAGTCCGCGAGCCTGCTCAGGTGACATGTATTCGGCAGTGCCCATCACCGCGCCCGGGCTCGTCTTGATCGCAGTTGTAGCCGAAGTCACAGATTCCGAAGCTCGCAAGTTCTCCGTCAGCTTGGCAATCCCAAAGTCCAAAACCTTCACGTAACCATCGCGCCGCAGCATCACATTCTCCGGTTTGATATCTCGATGAATAATGCCGGCCTCGTGCGCGGCGGCAAGCGCCTCGGCCACCTGCACTGCCACGTCAAGCGCCTCGTGCACCTCAACTGGTGCGCGGGTCAGCCTTTCGCGCAGGGTGACGCCATCTACGTACTCAGTGGCGATGAACTCCAGGTGGTCTACCCGGCCGATCTCGTGGACCGTGAGGATGTTCGGATGATTCAACGCTGACGCGGCGTGCGCTTCCTGGCGGAAGCGTTGCAACTGGCTCTTGTCGTGGGTGAAGTGTTCGGGCAGCAGTTTCAGAGCGACTCGACGGCGCAGCTCACTGTCCTCGGCCAGATAAACTCGACCCATGCCGCCCGCGCCGATGAGCGAAAGAATTCGATAGCGCCCAATCGTCCTCCCTTTCAGCGGGTCAGCCCCTTCGCCGCTGAGCATGGCCGCGGCGATCCCGAGCGCTGGTGATGCCAGAAACCCGGACGCCTGCTCGTGTGAAGAGAGCAGCGACTCAACCTCGCGCTTCAACTCTTTGTCGTCCGCGCACGCACGCTCGAGAAAAGCTGTGCGCTCGCCGGCGTTAAGCTCAAGCGCGGCGTGATACAACTCGCCAATTTGCCGGTAGCGTTCGGGTGTCATAACAAAAAAAGTGATGAGTCATGAGTCATGAGTGATGAGCTTCGTTGCCAGCCACTCATCACTCATCACTCATAATTCATGACTCATCACTGTGTTTGTAGATAGTTCGCGATGGAGCCAGGCGCTTGCCATGCTCCAGTCGCGTCTCACTGTGCCTTCTGAAACCTTCAGGACTTCTGCCGTTTCATCGATGCTCAGGCCGCCGAAGAAACGCAACTCAACCACCTTGGACTGCCGCACATCGATTTCCGCGAGCGCCACAAGCGCCTCGTCAAGCGCCACGAGATCTGTGCCCTTCTCGTCAGAGACCAGAACCGCGTCATCGAGCTGGACCGTCGCGGCCCCGCCGCCGCGCTTCTGATAACCGCGAGTGCGCGCGAAATCCACGAGGATGCGGCGCATCAACTGCGCTGAGACGGCGAAAAAATGGGCGCGGTTCTGCCAGCGCACCTGCTTCCATTCAATCAGCCGGACGTAAGCCTCGTTCACCAGCGCAGTAGTTTGCAGCGTGTGGCCCGCGCGTTCTTGCCGCATGTAATGGTGCGCCAGACGGTGCAATTCCTCGTAGACAAGCGGTGTCAGTTCTGCAAGAGCAGCCTCGTCGCCGTCACTCCAGGCGACTAAGAGCTGGGTTATCTCTTTCGGCGAGTGCGTACGCATGGGAAAACTGCGCGGAGGGGATGTCGCAGAAATTATCACAAGTCTTGCCGGATGCACTAGAAGATTGAGTGGGTGCGAGTTCTGGAGTCAGTACCATTCGCGTATGCGAATGGGTTAAGAGAGTCGGCCCATTATCGAAAGGCTTCCTTAACCCATCCGCTAGCGCGAATGGTATTGACAGGAACAACGTCCGAAGCTCACCAAAAGGTTTTCCAGCATCCGTTCGCGTTTTCACGCACCGTTCCCGCCTTAAAGGATAGAGACCTAAACTCTAAAAGGAGAAAAGACGATGACACTTACAATCGCAACGATACTTTCGCTGCTCTTGGCACTAGCCACGGCCGGCAATACGACCAGCAGTGCAACAGTGAGCCAACCGACGGCACCTTCGGGCGTTAACCTGAACCATAACGAGACGCTGGTGCGTGACGCGTACTGACTAGTGATCCTCTGAAAATGGCTTGCGACTCCGCAGTGCGGTGCGGCTTGCCTCACCGAGACTTCAGTCCTTACCGAGTCAGGGGCTTAGCCCCTTTCCGTTTAAGAAGCGTGACCACTGTAAGGCAAGCCTTACCGCACTGCGATGCGGCAAGCCGCTTCGGTGCTGCTGAGGGCCGTATAAATGAAATCCACCACTTAACGCAGATCGAGCCGCAACCCAGGAACATGACTGCCAACACATCAACAAAGCTCAGCATCCTGGCAGCCGTCCTTGCCGCGGTTCTGCTCGCGGTAACGACCGCACGCAGCTGGGCCATTCATAAAAAGGTGTTCGTCGACACTACCGCACGAACCAAATCAGAAGGCAAATCACCAACATTGCGCCTGCAGTCGCTGATTACGCGTGGCGCTCAACTCCGAGAGCAGGGCCGTTATCAGGAGGCTGCTCCGGTCCTCAAAGAAGCATTGTCATTAGCGGAAGGATCCTTTGGCGAAAACTCTTTTGAGGTCGCGGTGGCGCTGAACCAATCGGGGATGCTCGGCAAATACGATGGGCATTTCGATGAGGCTGAAGCCGATTACCACCGAGCGCTGAAAATCGCCGAGCAAACTGCGGGCTTGAACAGCGAATTCGCCGCCACACTCTTTCACAACCTCGGTGGCTTGGAGCATGCGCGCGGGCGCTTCGCCGCCGGCGAGTCCTACGGTCGGCGCGCACTCGAAATCCGCGAGCGGCTGCTGGGCCCCGACCACGTTGACACGGCTGCGGACGTGGCGGCGCTGGCTGCGCTCATCGACGGCCAGGGCCGCTACGAAGAGGCAGAGCGGCTCTATCTACGCGCCCTCAGTATCTTCGAACGCGCTTATGGTCCCGACAGCTATGACGTCGCCGTCAATCTCAACAACCTGGCCGCGCTCCACCAGGCCAACGGCCGCGGCGCAGAAGCCGAAGCCGCTTACCTGCACGCGCTACGGATCAAAGAGAAACTGCTCGGACCCGAACATCCCGACGTTGCGATGACGCTCAACAACCTTGCGGTCTTCTACAAGTCGCAGCAGAGGCTCGAGGAAGCGGCTGGGCTCTACCGCCGTGCGCTGGCGATCTTCGAGCAGACGCTTGAACCAACCCATCCGAAGCTCGTGACTTGCCGCGAGAACTATGAACGACTGCTCTCGGAGATGAGACTGGCGCAAAAATAATTCGGCCGGCGTTCGCGTTTTGGCGCGCCGTTCCCGCCTTAAAAGGTAGAGATCGAAACCAAAAGGAGAAAAGACGATGAAGAACCTGAAGAGACTTATGTGCGCGATCGCAGCCGTCGCCATGTTGTTGATGCAGTCGCATACCGCGCAGGCTAAATTCAATGGCAGCTTGCGAGGTGATCAACCATTGCTGGTGTACCTCGCGGGATTCAATGCAAACGTTGATTCCACCGCACTGACCATCACGTTTATCGACTCAAGAGGTAGATCCGACGTAGAAGTGGCCACAATAGCGGCTCATGATGAATTACATTTTTTGGCTCGCTCTGGCCCCATCCCCAAGGGTACCGTCCGGGTAATCGTGGAAGTTGACAACCCTGTCGGAGGTGCTTGTCGCGTTCGGATGGAACAAGGCAATGATCCATCTGGGAATCCAATTCAAGTTGTTGCAGAAGACGTTTTTAATGACCTTCGATTTGTGTTCGATGTCGTCTGATCGCGCTCTCATGTTCATAACAGTGACTATGCCAACAATCCGCGACTCCTTACGTACCAAAGATCTAAACAAAGAAAGGAACATGCCTTGAAACACAATTACGGTTTAAAGCTGACCGCAGCAATTTTCCTGGTCGCCACCGCCTGCTCATCAGCCGCCGGGCAGTGCAGCAACGCAACGATAGTGGGCACTTACCGCTATCTCTGGACGGGCCACGGCTCGTTCGGGGGCG
>DATFWM010000245.1:0-9355 GCA_035259295.1 Blastocatellia bacterium
CGGTCTCTTCAGCCATCCCGAAGCTGCCCGAGCCGAGCGTCGCGTCCACGTCTTCGGAGGTCGCCCCAACAAGCGCGATCTCGAAATCGTGAATCATCGCCGAGCCGTTCATCGCAAACGCAGTAGCGTAATTCCGCCGCATCAGGTCGATCAAGATCGGCGTCAGGCCTGTCTTGATCACGTGCCCGCCCAACCCGACGATGATCGCGCGTTGCTTTTGTTTGGCTTCGCGAATCAGTCGGGCAAATTCGCGAAGCTCGCGAGCAGCGAGGATGTTGGGGAGACCGTCCAGAAAATCCTTCAGCGATGAGTCAGAAGTCGGCGGCTTTGCGAAGTCATTAGCGGTCACCTTGCTCGGACGCGAATCCAGCGGATATGTCCGGATTCCGGCGAGATCGATTGGCTCCGTTTTGTATTGCGACTTCGCCATACCAAATCATGCGTTCGAATGTTTGTACAGCGCGTCCTCGGCCAATTCGCAAAGGATGTGGCCGATCGTAATATGCGTCTCTTGAATTCGCTGAGTCGAGCGCGAGTTCACGACAAGAGCTAGGTCAACCGACTTCGCCAATTTTCCACCGTCCCGGCCCGTCAGCGCGATCGTCTTGACGCCAAGCTCGCGAGCGGCCTCTACCGCGTGCAACACATTGGGCGAGTTGCCGCTAGTCGAAATTGCCAGTGCCACGTCGCCCGCCCGCCCTAACGCGCGCACCTGCCGTTCGAACAGCTCATCGAATGATGAATCGTTTCCCACCGAAGTGAGAATCGACGTGTCCGTGGTCAGCGCGATCGCGGCGATTGGAGGGCGATCATAGTTCAGCCGATTCACAAGCTCGGCCGCGATATGCTGAGCATCAGCCGCCGACCCGCCGTTCCCGAACGTCAGCACCTTGCCTCCCGCCCGGACCGACGAGATTATCAACTCTGCGGCGCGCGCGACCGCTTCGGCATTGGTGTCGAAGAAATTCCTCTTAGACTCAATGCTTTCACGCGCGATTTGACGAATGCGCTGTATCATCGCAGCGGTCTAGTTTATTGGCCGAGGGTTGATAAGACAAGTTTCCCGTTCGTAGTACGGCCTTCAGGCGGAAGTTCGTAATGCGCTGGTGACCGATAATCTACAAACTTCCGCTTGAAGGCGGAACTACCAAACCCCAGAATTGACTTCGGTGATGCGGTCGTCTATATCTGAGCTGCGCAAAACAAAGATCTGGAGAATCCTTTTATGGAGAAAGCTGTCGCGCGCTCGTCGAGCATGCTCTTCAGCATAATCATTCTCGCTCACACTAACCTTGCATTTCAGCCGCCGCAGCAGATGACGCCTTTGGCGCGCTTGCAGTCGAACATCGAACGCATCACGCGCTCGGTCAATGCGAAGTGGGGAATCTACATTAAGTGCGTCGAGACCGGCGAAGAAATCGCGTTGAACGCCGACGAAACGATGGACACCATGAGCGTGATCAAGATCCCGCTGATGGTCGAGGTCTTTCGCCAGGTCGAAGCCGGCAAGTTCGCGCTTTCGGATCGAGTCACGCTCAAGGAATCAGACAAGCGCCCTGGAACCGGAGTCATTCGCTCGCTCGACTCCGGAGCTTCGCTGACAATCAAAGACCTGATCACGCTTATGATCATCGTCAGCGACAACACCGCGACTGATCTGTTGTATGAAAAAGTTGGAGGAGTTGGGCCGGTCAACAAGCTGATGCAGAGCTACGGTCTCAATTCGATAAAGGCTACGGGAACGGCCGATGTTTGGTTTAAAGCGATTGCCGCCGAACCAGACCGCTGGAAGTTTCACACCGAAGGCAAGACCCCGTTCGGGTTGTCATCGCCGCGCGACATGGGCAAGCTGCTCGAAAAGATTCACAAAGGCGAAGCGGTTAGCAAGCAAGCCAGCGAGCAGATGCTTCAAATCATGCGCGGACAGGTTTACAGCTCGCGCCTGCCGAAGTATGTGAGCGGTTTTCGCGTTCCGCACAAGACCGGAGACTTTCTGCCTTACATCGGCAATGACGTTGGGATACTCGAGAGTCAAAACCGGCACGTCATCATTTCTGTGTTCACTGCACGTCACAACGGCATCGGCCCGAATCTGGAAGACGCGATCGCGCGAATTGCCGAACAAGTCGCAAACTACTTTGCTTTTCAAGAGAGCAAGTGAACCCGGAAAGTTGATCCGCTTCCAGCACAGGTTGGGTCTGCTGGCGACAAAAAATCAGTCGCCAGCAGCTTGCCTGCTCAACGGACAAAGAATCCATTCCGCTCCGTTCCCATCTCAGCGAATATTCCTTCTGAACTTGCGTCATTCGACTGATATGTGAATCCCTCATCCGGGTTCGACCCAGAGAACGATCCTGTTCCGGTTGCGAAACGGAACTCGCCCGCGAAATTTCTCGGATCCGTCGGATCGGAAGAGCCGGGGCGGAGATGCCGCACATTCCCATACGCTGCCCACGAAACGTCCATACTGACGGCGGATGCGTCATCACCTGGGCCCATAAAAAAGTAATTGTCGATGACTGGCACGTTCTCCAGGTGGAGATGAGCGGTCCTGTCTCCAATGGCGAGCGCTCCGTCCGGGATCTGAGCGATCCAGAACAGGCCCGAAGGACGAATGCCAGGGTTGAAGTCGTGGACTTGGGAGCCCGTACCGGGCTCGAACAGGTCAACTCATATTTCGACAAAGGTGCCGCGATGATGTGACCCATCCGAGGACACGTACTCGCCCTTGTACACGCGTATGTCGGAGAACAGGTCGAACGTGTTTCCGTCGCCGTCTGTTGCCGTTCCCGCGAGGACACCCATGGCAATAAAACCGCGGAAGTTCGTGATCCCGTTCGGCTCGACGTCAACTCCTTCAAAGGGTGGGCCGAGTTCGACCGGGCCTGGAACGAATTGATGGATTAGCGGCGGGATCACATCGCCGCCGGGGATTGGGACCGGCTCCGTGTCACCGGGCGAGCCCGCTTGAATTTTCAGTTGGTGAACTTGGTGAGCATGTTGAGCCAGCCTGTGTTGATGAAGAGTTGTAAACCGGCTGCGGGCTGTCATACCGTTGCCTCGGTTATCTCTTTGACCTTGGCACAACGGAGACGGCAACCCGAATCCAGAAATGACAAGGCAGAATATGGGAAAAGCTACTAATCCCATTTTCAACCTCTTCGTTGCTCTGATCAGTCTTGGTCTTCAAGTGTTTCATCTGAACAGTCTCCTTTCGCTGATCGCTGGGGCGTCTTTGACGCCCTTACTGGTGGAAGCGACAAAACTGAAAAAGTCGTATCATCGGCGTGGAAATCCTTCTCGGAGGCGAGTTGATTTGCGATAGCGCCGCGCTGAAGTGATATATTGGGCCACGTTTTTCAATACCGATCTCTTGAGAGGCGGCCGTAAACGCATCGCTTATCGATTAGACTGATCTGAAGAGTGCTCCAGGCTTTCACGGCACCTTGTTTCTTACCACTCCCTCGATAATCAAAGGCTGGTTCACATCGAAGGCGCCGACCTGAAAACCCACTTCGCGATCTTGAAGGATTTCATAACCGCCTTCGATGTCCCGGCGCACGCCGCCGATCTCTTGATAAACAACAGGGCGCGGCTGCCGGAACTCGCCGCCTGCGGCATCGACCACCAGGCTGCCGGAACGGTCTATCCATAGGTCTTTGGGACGGTCGGCGACGTCGAACTTCAGCTTGATCGCCCTGGGATTGGCTCCAGGAGCCAGGATGAAGTCGTAGCGGAGCTCTCGATGATTGCCTTGAAAGACCAGAGACACATTCGGATAGATCTCTTCACACCGAACCCGTTCATAAGTGGCCGGCCGATGGTTGGCATTCGCGGAGCCAGAAAACGCCTCCAGCCCGATCAGTATGGCTTGTCGATTTGCTTTCAGGAATGTCATTCGCAAGCTGCGAGGCGTCATCGGGCCAGGCGCTTCATTCGCCTTGATGGGCTGTGGCGGCGAAGATGAATGCAAAGAGCGGGCGGCTTTCTCAGCCGGTTGTTTCTCTGACCATCCGCTGCCGTCCAGTGATATTAGAGCTTCAGTGGGCATTAGGAAGACTGTGTAGGTATTGCCGCGCAGGATGAATTTCACTTGCGGGTCGGCCTCTCCCTGGTTAGCGGTGAATCTCAATGGCAACTCCCCGTAAGCGTCTTTGGCTTCGGCCACAAGCGATGCCGGCTCTTGCGCATCTGAGCCTGGCTGTTGAATGAGGGACGGCCGGGTTGATGCTGTTGATTTGCGGTCGCTCGCCGAGCAGCCCTGCAACAGCGCAGACCCGATCAGCATTATCGAGACAAGTAGCGACGCTTTCATTGTCAACGTGTTGCTCATCATCGATATCCTCGCTCGCACACTGCGACGCATCTGACTAATTCGCGGGGCGCGTGAAGGCAAACCGGTTCGACAACGCGCCGTCCGAGTTTTGCACCTGTAGCATTACGGTTTGACCTCGCTCGATCAGCTTGCCGGCCTTCCTGGCGATCAGCGTTGTTGCCGGGCTTTGCTCGTCGTTGGCTGTTTTCTGCTTGACGCCATCGAGCAGTAGCTTCGCTTCGTCGCTGAATCCCTGGCCGGTGATGAAGAGCATCTTGCCGCTGATCGAAGCGCCGGTGATGACCGGTCCAGACGGCGCAGTCCTTGTCCCTTCGTAGCGGGCCAACGCGAAGTCTGCGTCCGTCAGGTCGCGGTTGATCAGGCTGCGCGAGGCCGCCCCCGCGGCGACCACTTTTCCGTCGGCTTGAAGAGCAATTCTCGCGGCATCAATTCCGCCAAAGAAATCTGTGTTCACCTTGCCGCCGATGCCGAAGCTGGTGTCAAGGCTGCCGTCGGTGTTTAATCGCACCAGAGCAAAGTTCGGATTGCCAGCAGCACTCGGGACCGCCCCGAAAAAGTCGAGGCCAAATCTGAAGATGCCACCCGCCATGCCGCCGACGAGAATCTTTCCATCCGATTGAATCGCTACCGAAGTGGCCTGGTCGTCATAATCAGAGATGGAGGCGCTCGCTTTTCCGCCTGAGCCGAAGCTCGTATCGAGCTGCCCGTTAACGTTGTAGCGCGCGAATGTGAATTTCATGTACTCAGCCGGCGTATCGCTTTCGCTGCTCCCGACCGCCACGAGCTTACCGTCAGGTTGAAGGGCAATCGCTGCGATGACATCGCGCCGTCGACTACTGGCCGTACTGAAGAAGTCTGTTGTAACTCGTCCGCCAGAGCCAAAGGTCGGATCAAGACTCCCGTTTGCGGTGTAGCGCGCCAGCGCGTAATCCCGCGTCGTCGTCGTATACGACCAGCCTGCGGCAATGATCTTTCCGTCCGGTGAAACCGCGAGCGAAGTAATCATGTCGTCGTCGTCCAAGAAATCACTGACGATCTTTCCACCAGTTCCAAAGCCGGTGTCCAGGCTGCCGTTTTCGTTATAGCGCGCCAGCGCGAAGTCGAAGTTGTGCCGAACCGGGTTAGGCACGCGGGTCGTGCCGCCAGCGACGATCTTACCGTCGGCCTGGATGGCGACAGCAAAAGCGCCATCGCCGCCTCCCGAGAAGTCCGTCGTGACCTTGCCGCCGATACCAAAACTGATGTCGAGACTTCCATTGCTGTTGTAGCGGGCGAGGGCGAAATCGAGGCCATTGGTGTTGCTCACGCTGGCCGTGCTGCAACCCAGTTCCGGATGGACGCAAGCCGTCCCCGCGACAACGATCTTGCCATCGGGCTGGAGCGCCAGCGCGACAATCACGTCTGGGCCGCCGGCAAAGTCAGTCGTTACTTTGCCGGCGACGCCAAAACTGGCATCCAGGCTGCCATCGGCGTTGAACCTGGCCAGGGCGAAATCGCTAGTTTGTCCGGAAGCCGTTATCGCTGCTCCTGCAACGATGATCTTCTGGTTTGGCTGAACGGCGAGAGCGAACGCCTGGTCTCTCTGGCCGGCAAAATCGGTCGTTACCTTTCCGCCATTGCCAAAGGTTGGATCAAGCTCGCCCGGAGCCACCGCCACCTCTCTGGAAAAATGCGGCGAGAACAGCGCCGCGATGAGAGCAACCACCGCAAACTTTTTCAACAGCACGACGGCCAGTTTTTTTGCGAAAGCGAGGACCACCGAAGGCGGTCGGATCGATCGGATACTCTCCAACATCATAGCGCTTGGCCTCATTTCTCCCTCCCTCGTTCAAGCGTTGGTGCCTTTGAAGCAGGCGACCGATAAAGAACCGACAAGTGCGAAGTGCCCTAGCACTCACCAGCCGCAAGCGTTGAGCGCGAAGCAAATTAATGCGTCACGTACGAGTTATCGCTGATGTAGAAGTCGCCATTGCCGAGCACCCTGCCAATTCCGCTGTCATACATGCCGGACAGGATACTGCCTCTGCGCGCTCTGCCCGGCAGCAGTCCCCCCTGCTGTGCTAACCACACCAGGTTCCCAAGCGCCGGGCCGCCTTCAAATCCGAAGTTGCCTTGCGCGTCAACCCAGTAGCGCCCGCGGTAGACCGGACCGAGTCGCTGCAAGCCCCGAACGTCGAGCGCATGCAGCTCGCGCCCGTTTATGAAAACACCTGTCTTGCCCCGCGATGCATCGGCTCTGAGCTGCCCGCCTAGGTCAAGGCCGGCATGAATGAACCCGGCGGTCGGCCCGCCTTCGACCCCCCATGCGCCGGACATCCGGTCGTACCAGTAAGAACCGTCCGGGATTCGCACGCGGTACTTGCCCTCCAGCGCGAAAACCCACTGGTCGGCCAGTCGCGTCCGGTTGATGTAAACGGCGCGTTGCCCGACATCCCCGCTTCGTTGCGCGACCGCTGTCGCGTTCGCGCTTTCGCCTGTTCCCGTCATTGCGACCAGAGCAACCGTGCAGTACGCCGACAGCAGCAGCGCGCGAAACCGTTGCAAGTCTGAATGAAGCAAAGTAAGCGAGCGGATCCACAGTACGGAGCAGGCCGATAACCGCAGGCGGTGAAACCGTTGCAAGAAACGCGCGCCGCGTTGCGCAGATGGTTCTTGGTTCAGGATCAAACAGAGCACGACAACGAGTGACCTAACTGTGTTTTCGCCTACCTTTGTAATCATTTAGTACTCCTCCTCACCGGTGCACAAAACATATGCAGTGTTCGTCGAAGGTAACGTCATCAATGACCTGCGTGCTGAATTCCATGTGGATCGATCCGTTGACGAATGATCGATAGATCCCGTTCCCCTCAAGTATTACCAGCTCCGCAGTGCCAACCTGGTAAAGTTGGCCGCCAATCTCGACGTTTTCGTAGGTGAAATCGGTGAACCGCGCTGCAAAGGTTCCGCCCGGAAGCTGGTACGCGCACAAAGTAATATCCGCATTCACGTAGAAGTTGCCGACCGGCTGATTTGTGGTTCCCGGCAGCTTTGCGAAGCGAAAGATTTTTGTCCTTGCGTATGTTCCGTCATCCAAATTGACCTGAGTAAGTCCGAGGTTGGGCCCGCGCACTACGGGTTCGTAGATCCCCTCCAGCAAAAGCTCGAACGAGTCGGCGGTCGCAGGCTGAAATAGTCCGGCGCTCGCCTCAGTGCGTGGAGGGAGCGGGGCTACAGCAAAGGCCATCAACAATAGAAGCCTTACAAACAATCTAAGCTGCGTTTTCATCTTGAATCTCCTTTCGTTCGTTGTTTTGTCGGGCGACTAGTCGTCCCGGATTCTTGTTATCTCGGTTCACGGCAGTGGAAGACTCTTTGTCTTTTCCAGCCGACCTCACTAACTGAGCGATCTTCGACAGACGCGATACTGGCCGCCCGGCGTTTTGAAGCCGTGGGCCCTGCCTCGCGCGAGCCAGCGACGGATACTCGCTTCGCCAACCTGAAGCAGCGAGGCCGCCTGTGCCGAGGTCAGCAGCCCGTCACCGGAAAAGCAGACGGGGCAAGCGATATTCTCGGAACTGCTGATCACTCGCGTTCTTTCAAAGGCGACTATCTCAATCCGTCTTCTCAACTGGCCCTCTTAGCTGCTAGAATCTCGAAGCTCGCTGTGCCTCTTTTAACCTTTTGCGCGTGGGCAGTCCTGAAGGAAACGCGAAATGATCCTGAAATAATCCTGACGGCGAGTAATTCGTTATGGCTGTTCAGCTTCACAACAAATACGTGCTCGGCGATTTTGAGTTGGAGCCTGACAAGTACCTGCTAAAGCATCACAACCAGACCGTTCATCTTCCGCAGTTGCCGTTTCAGGTCCTGGTTTATTTGATCGAGCACCGCGCCCGGTATGTGAACCGCCAGGAACTGCTCGAGCAGTTTTGGGGAGGCAGCGACTCGTATGAGGAGACGCTGACAAAGTGCATAAGCACAATTCGCACGCTGTTGAATGACCCGCCAAACGACTCTCGATTCATCGAGACAAGAAAGAAAGTAGGTTATCGTTATATCGGTCCCTTACATGAAGAGGCGGTGGAGTATCAATCATCCGGCGTTAAAGTTGAGCGCGCTCGCGGTGTCAGGATCGTTGTTGAGGAAGATGATGGAAAGAACGGCACATCCGCTCGTGCCGAACCGGTGGCCGCGAAAGCGCGATCACCGCGACGGCAGCTCATCCGTCGAGCTGGCTGGCTGGCGCCGGCGCTCTTGGCTGCTGCTGCGATAGCCGTGGCGGCCGCTGTCTTGGTTAGCCATCGCTCGCGCCTTCCGGCTGATACAAACTCGCCAGCGCCCGTACACTCACTCGCCGTGCTGCCGTTCAAGCCGATCAGCGCTGAAGCGGGCGATGCCTATCTTGAGCTGGGCATGGCGGATGCGCTGATCACCAAACTGAGCGGCTTGCGCGAGGTCATCGTACCGCCCACCACCTCAGTGCGCAAGTACGCCGATGTCGAGCAAGACCCGGTGGCAGCAGGGCGGGAGTTGCAAGTGGAGTCAGTCCTGGTCGGCAGCACGCAGCGTCTGGGTGACCGCGTGCGCGTAACCGTGCAGTTGGTCAATGTCAGCGACGGCCACCCACGGTGGGCCTACAAGTGCGACGACTATTGCTCAGACATTTTCACGGCCCAGGATGCGATCTCGGAGAAAGTTGCCGCGGTTTTAGCGCCGAAGTTGACGGGCGAAGAGCAAAAGCTATTGACCAAACGCTACACCGAGAATGCCAAGGCTTATGAGCTCTATCTCCGAGGGCGTTACTGGTGGAACAAAAGAACTGAAGACGGCCTCAAGAAAGCAATCGCGTACTTCGATCAAGCCAAACAAACGGATCCCAACTATGCCCTGGCATACTCCGGGTTAGCAGATAGCTATGGCACACTCGTGGATCACGGTTTCCTCGATCCGAAAGAAGGTTCCGTCAGGGCCAAAGAGTCGGTTAAGAAAGCGCTGGCGATTGATGATCAACTGGCTGAAGCTCACTCTTCGCAGGCC
>DATFWM010000246.1:0-3486 GCA_035259295.1 Blastocatellia bacterium
CCCGCCGCTTCACTCGACACCCTCTATTACGCTGACGGAAACAAGCTATCATATGATTTCATACAAGGCGCTCCAGCAATTGCTGCACTGCACTGGAGCACCGGCCGAAGGTCATTTGCGGGGTCACGTTCCGACCTGGGCGACCGTGGCGAGTAACCATGCCAAGACAAATCCAGCTCGGAAGCGGACGGTAGATCAACGGATTAATCTCCCTTGATCGCAACCTGGAAGGTCTCTCATGCAGGGAGACTGACCATGAATGACAACGATCCTCCATCAACGCCGCTACGTCGACGTCGGCCGGCCTGGAACAAGAGTAAGATGCCCGGCCCGAAGCCCCCATTGCGGCCAGGTCACGTTTGGGCGATACGCGCGAAACTGCAACTCGAGAAGCGTACCCGTGACTTGGCGATGTTCAATTTGGCCATCGACAGCAAGCTCCGCGGCTGTGATCTCGTCGCCTTGCGCGTGGATGACGTGGCGCCTAACGGCTATGCCATCGACCGGGCGACTATCCGGCAGAGGAAAACCGGACGACCGGTTCGCTTTGAGCTGACCGAACTGACGCGCCAGGCTCTGGATGATTACCTTCGTATCAGAGGTCTCAAATCTGCCGACTATCTGTTCCTGAGCCGTCGCGGCCCCGATCGATCATTGACGACGCGCCAGTACGCGCGCCTTGTCTCAGAATGGGTGAGCGGGATCGGCCTCGATCGGCTGAAGTTTGCGACCCATTCCATGAGGCGCACAAAGGTCACTCTCATCTATCGTCGCACGGGAAACCTCAGAGCGGCGCAGCTGCTTCTTGGGCACCAGAAAATTGAAAGCACTGTGCGCTTTTGAGATCGACGACGCCCTTGAGATCGCGGAAAAGATCGAAATATGATGTCTGAAATACCCGGGTAGAGCGGTCGTGCTCTGCCCGGCAGTCGTCCGGGGAAAGTGTGCCAAAAGCGGCTGTGAGCAATCGCAGAAACGCAACCCTTATTCGATCACGTCGTCGGCGCGCGCGAGCAGAGTTGGTGGTATGGCCAGGCCAAGCGCGTTGGCAGCCTTGAGATTAAACACGAGTTCGAACTTCATCGGTAGTTCTGCCGGCAGCTCGGACGGTCTCGTGCCCTTGAGTATCTTGTCAACGTAATGCGCCGTCCGCGCAAAAAGTTGACAGAAGTTGGTGCCGTAAGACATCAACCCGCCGCCATCAACAAATCGCCTCGTCTGGTAGATGGCTGGCAATCGCTTCGTCGCTGCTAGGCTGAGAATCTTATCACTATTGGCCAATGTCACGGTGTCGACGAGCACAATGAGACCGATTGAAGGCGAAGGTTCGAGCGAGCTAAACCCATGTTCAATGCCTTCCGCATTGCGTGCCGCCATTGCCTCGATCGTGACACCAGCCCCCGCTCCTATCGCCTTCAGTTCTTTAAGTTCACCCAACTTGGCGTCGTTCGTCGGGTCATGCAGAACGATCACGCGAGTGACGATCGGAACCGCTTCCTTCAGGAGTTCCAAGATTTTGCCCGTCGTAGCAAGCTGAAAATTGGAAACTCCAGTGATGTTGCCGCCGGGACGAGCTAGGCTTGCGACAAGTCCTGCTCCCACCGGATCGGTGACCGCGCCAAATACAACTGGAATTTCTGACGTTGTGCGCTGCACGGCTTGGGATGCTTGGGTGCTACCCGCCACAATCACATCGAGGTTCAGACTTACGAGCTGCGCGGCAAGGGTGGGGAAGCGTTCTGGACGCCCGTCGGCGTGTCGATACTCAATCCTGATGTTCTGGCCTTCGACCCAGTTCAGCTGTTCAAGCGCCTTAACGAAGCAGGCGAAAAAATCGTTCCGCTCCCTGTCTTGCCTCGAAGCCAGAAAGCCGATTTGATAGACCTTACCTAGTTGCTGTGCTTGTATCGCGAGCGGCCGCGCAACGATCGCAGCACCGACAAGAGCGATGAATTCGCGGCGCCTCATTCGATGACCTCATCGGCGCGGGCGAGCAACGTCGGTGGGATGGTTAGACCGAGTGCCTTCGCCGTCTTAAGATTGATCACCAGTGCGAATTTGATTGGCTGCAGTACTGGCAGATCGGCCGGCTTATCGCCTTTGAGAATGCGGCCAACATATACGCCAGCGTGGCCGAACATCACATTGAAGTCAGATGAATAACTGATCAGGCCACCAATCTCGACAAAGTCGCGCGTGAAGTAGAGCGCTGGGATGCTATAGCGCGCTGCCAGCGCGACCAGGCGGTCGCGCTGCGCGGTCAAGAATGCATCAGGGCTAACCAATATTGCACCGGCTTGCTGCCTGATAAGGCCCTCGAAGCGTTCGTCGATCTCTGTCTGGTTGCTTATGTTTACGGGCAGCAGCTCGACTCCGAGAGCGCGTACCTGAATAACGACGCTCTCAACGAAATCCTTCGTGTAGTTAGAGTAATTGACAATGAATCCAATGCGGGTCGCTGCGGGTACCACCTCACGCAGCAAACTCGAATTTTTCGGAATAAGTTCGCTAGCCAAGAGCGTAACCCCCGTCATATTCCCCTCTGGTCGAGCGAGGTTCGTGACAATTTTACTCCTAAGCGGGTTGGCGCCCATTACGAACACAATTGGTATGGTTCCGGTTGCTCCCTTGGCAGCCTGGGCCGCGGCAAAGTTGCTAAACGTCGCGATCACCGCCACCTTGCGTTCAACCAGATCAGCAGCAAGCGCCGGTAATCGATCATTATGGTCTTCCGCCACGCGGTATTCGACGATAACGTTACGTCCTTCGCTGTAGCCGGCCTCACTCAACCCTCTGTGGAAGTAGTCGACACGCGTTCTGTACGCGTCCAGCCGTGAAGCGCTGAGAAATCCAATCACTGGCAGATCCGGCTGTCGCCGCGACCTCCCAGGTGCCGCTCTGGCGCGTCCGATTCTCCTCCGATACCTGAACCTGTTGCGGCGGCAGTAAGGATCTCCGGTCTGTGCCAAAACCGGCCCGGAGCGAGTGCAATAAAGTGCGTGAACAGAGGATTAAGTCACTCGGTCAACCTCATCAATACCCCGGAATAGCGCCGGCGGGAGGGGAGGCCGGGCACCTTGGCGGGCTTGAGGTTCACCGGTTCACCCGAGATGCGGGAGATGCTGCGCCGCCGGTGAGAACTTCAGAATGATGTTCAGAGACGTTCAAAGTAGTTGGTTAAAGAGGGCGTTGAACCTTACAGAAACCTGACATCGACTTCGTTGATAGGGTCATCACCCCATTTGTTCTCAGCAAAAGTGAGGTCAAAGGCTGATAACAAATCCATAGCTGCGATCCTACGGTCGGCCGAGACCGCAAGATCAACGTGCGCTCATACGGAGAGGGAACGATGGACGATCCGATTTCACCCGCGCGGCGGACTTTGCTCAAGGCGGGCGCCGCGACGCTCGCGACCCCGGTCGCCGCCGCGATCGCGCAACCGGCTGCGGCGGTAGGGCATCAGGAGGCGAAGAGTTTCGATCTGTG
>DATFWM010000247.1:0-7332 GCA_035259295.1 Blastocatellia bacterium
TCGGGAACGTTTAGATCCTGTCCCAATTCCTTTTTGAATCTCTCGGCGGCAGTAAGCCCGGTCTCCGGGTCGCGACGCTCGGTCAAAAGGTAGCGCTGAAACCTTTCAAGCGTCGAGTTGAGTTTACTCGAAGCGACCGTCAGCTCGTCGCAACCGAACAACTCACAAAATGCTGCGACCTGTTCGCGCTGGGCCTTCTCTACGGCCTCAGGCGAATCCAAACCGTCGAACGCCCGACGCATCTCCAGCCACGCAAGCGCCGACTCTCGGTCCGGCATCAGAAATTGGAGCCCGGAGAAGATCAGATCATTTCCGAGCGGCAGAAGCCGCGCGACTATGAACTGGCCGCGCTTGAAAGGCAAACGCGAAGAACTGGTCTTAACTGCGTACTGGTCGCCGCCGTCCAAATCCGCTAGCTGCAGCGATCTCTCGCCAATCGCGCGAATCTCAAAAACGCTGTTGATCGAATCCAACCAATCCAACAGAATCTCACGATCGGCTTCGGCAATGTTCGGTTTGTGATCCAGGAAGTAATCAATCGAACCCGCGCCGTCCTCGTCAAACCACTCGAACAGAAACCAGTCGAGCATGCTTTCTGCTTCGTGTTCGTCGTCGGGCTGAGCAGCCTCGAAGAAAAGCTTGCGCTGAAGCTTGTATTCATCTCTGAGCGGACCGGTCGTGGCAAATCTCACGAGTTCTTTCTTCAGGCTTTCGGCGCGGCTAAAAGGGATGGAGCCGGATAATGTTGAAGCTGACGACATCAAACTCTCCTCGGATTAGACTGCAGGATCAATCGAGTAGAAATTCTATTCCTCAATTTCGCAATGCGTCAATGAGTGATGCGTGAGGAGTGATTCGTGATGCGTGACTCGTGATGCGTGACGCGTGACCCGTAAAAACGCTGTGATCACGGATCACGCATCACGAATCATTCAGTAGTACTTCCTCAAATCCATCCCGCTGTAAAGCTGTGCGACCTGTTCCGAGTAGCCGTTGAACATCAACGTGTCTCGCAGCCCAAACTCACCGATGCGCCGCTCGGTGCCCTGGCTCCATCGAGGATGATTTACCTGAGGGTTGACGTTGGAGTAGAAGCCGTACTCGCCAGGCGCCGCGATGTTCCAGGTAGTCCGCGGTTCATTTTCGACCAGCTTTATCTTCACAATCGACTTGATTCCCTTGAATCCATACTTCCAAGGCACGACCAATTTAAGCGGCGCGCCGTCTTGTGGCGGCAGAGTCTCGCCATACAAACCGCTCGCGAGAATCGTGAGCGGATGCATCGCTTCATCCAGACGCAAGCCTTCGACGTAAGGCCAATCTAGAATGTTTGTCCGTACATTCGGCATCTGTTTAGGATCTGCGAGCGATTCAAACGCGACGAACTTTGCCTGTGACATGGGTTGCACTTGATCCAGCAGCTTCGAAAGCGGGAAGCCAACCCACGGGATAACCATCGACCACGCTTCGACGCAGCGATGACGGTATACTCGCTCTTCGGGCGGGCTGATCTTGAACAGATCGTCTATGTCAAACACGCGCGGCTTATGAACAAGGCCTTCGACGGAAACGGTCCACGGGCGGGTAACGAACCCCTTGGCCTTGTCTGCGACACCTCGTTTGTCGGTCGAGAACTCGTAGAAGTTGTTGTAATGCGTTATGTCCTCATAAGAGGTTTTCTTCTCATTGAGAGGCGGGATCACCGCAGGCGCGGCTTGCACATCGGCAATCTTTTCCCCGACTTGTGCTTCTTCGCTATGAGTAGTGAAGTGACGATAGATCAGCCCCGTCGCCACGGTAGAGCCCGCGAGAACAGCGCCGCGAATGAACAAGCGTCGAGTCAGATAAAACTTCTGATCGGTAATCTCGTTGCTTTTGATGTCCTCAGGTTCTTTGATCAACATAGCTTAATTCTATCACCGCTCTGCGGGCTGTTTGGCAAGCGAGAGCTGCGCCGCGCCGACTACGGTGCGGCTCGAGCGCTCCTGCACGAACACCACCGCTCTCAGCCTATCGCGTTTCCATGCTTTGTCGATTCGAACGATTGGCTGGGCGCTCAACGTCGAGACCTTGTGAGGGTCGATAGCGCCGATGTGAGAGAGTTTGCGAACCACCGCGGTGTGAGTCAAATACCTTCCCGCGTTTTCACCTCGCGAGACGCTCGATCGCAAGCCGCTTTCAGTTATCGCCAGCGATACCTCGCACGAATGATCCGCTGAGATGACCGGAAGATTGCTCACTCGAACATCCAAGGTTATCGAAGGCGTCGCAGAGTTCTGCGAACCGAGGTTCAGCGTGACCGCGGCTTTGGGATCACGCGCCGCCGTGGCTATTGCGTCGCGAGCTTGATTCGCGTTGCTGCCGACAAACTGAGCCTTTCCGTCAACGATCATCTGGGGAGTGTAAACTTCATCCTTCTCCAGAGCACGCGCGTAATCGTTTTGCCTTGCACTGAATGTCGCGGATGAATACGGATCAGTCCAGCCCAGATGATTCCAATAGTCAACATGCTCTGAAAGCGCGATCACTTCCACGCCAGGAATCGGCTGAGTCTGTTCGAGTCGCGTGAGGAGATCGTCGGCGGGCGGACAACTCGAGCAGCCTTCTGAGGTAAACAACTCGACGAGGACCGGACTTCTATCGCCACCGCCTGCTGGACGATCTTCAGCTTGGACGAGGGATGATTCAGGCGGCTTCCTGCCAATCAAAACCGCGACGATCAACGCAATCGAAATGAGCGCCAAAGCGCAAACGGTTTTTGGTTTCAAGATTGTTGTCCGTCAGTCGTGCCTACAACGGATGATTTCAGGCCGACACTGCATCTTTAAGGGCAGTCAACAAGTCCGCCGGTTCTTCCAGCAAAAAATCCGGCAGTTCACGAAGCAATCGCTCGCGGCCGGATCCGCTCCACAGAGCTGCCGCCGTTCGCGTGCCTGCTGCGCGCCCCATCATTATGTCGGTAGGGCTGTCGCCGATCACCAGCGTCATATCGGCATCGCAGCCAAGCTGATCCATCGCTCGCAGCACGCCGTCGGGTTCCGGCTTTGGCCGCTCAATGTCGTCGCCCCATACGCTCAGATCTATCAGCGGCCGCAGTCCCATGTAATCGATCTCGCGTTCGCCGGCTCGCCTCGGCTTCAGGGACACCACAGCGATTCGACCGCCGCGATCGTTTAACGATTCGAGCAACTCGGCTATTCCATCGTAGGGTGTCAGATGATGATGATGGTTCGCGTAGTAGTGCTCTTCGAAGCTGACCAGCATCTCGTCGAGCATCTCGCGACTGTAGCGGCTGAGCACTTCCTGAGGAGTGACGTTCCAGAAATCACGAAACTCGTCTTCTCTTACTTCGAGCCCTGTATGCAGCCTGATCGAATGAAGGAACGCTTCACGATAAGCCGGCTCCGAACGGGCGAGTGTCCCATCGAAATCGAAGATGAAACAATTGAAATGCATAGGTCCAATAGGTCCAATAAGTCCTATTGGACCTATTGCACAAGTGTGATCGAGAACTTTGCGTTCTCGACGAACGAACCTTCACGCGGTTGTAGCTTTACACCCTCTGGCTCTGGAGGAATATTTGCCAAACGTCCCGTAAGCGATGTTTCCGTCGTTGCCGAAATAATGTGACCGGCGGTCGCGTCGTATTCGATGCGCGAGCTTCCCTTGCCCGTAGCTACGGCGTTAACGTTTAACTTGCCCTGTGAGGTCCTGACCAGCGACGCGCCGCTTTGCTTCAGCGAAATCGTCCCTTCGATCAAAGCCTTGCCTCCAGCTAACGAAGACAGCCTGTACGAGACCGCCGCGCCTTTTGCAACCTCCGCCATCCCCGGGGCGGCGATGTAACCATAATCTCCGGCACCCGTGCCCCAACTCTGCCCGACTGTCACGTCGCCTGCCGGCGCCCACTTCGTCAGGCTGAGTATCAGCTCCGGCAAGCCTGTTCCGGTTGCGGATTCCGGAAACGACGCCTTCGCCAACTGGCCCGTCGAATCAAGCCGGTACTCGATCCTTTGACCTAGCAACGAAGCTTCATCCCCAGGCTGGCCGATTCCGTCGACGCTCGTGTGAGTCAGAATCGCTTCTATCACTGCCTGGTAGACCGGCAACCCCTTTTCATTCGTGACCGCCCGAAGCAAGACGGTTGCTGTCGTCTCCCTGTGCACATCGCTCGCGATTCCGCCGCCGCCGGTCGCCGTGACGCGTGTATCGACCACCGCATTGACCACGTAGCGATTTTCCGCGCCAACCTTGATAACCGGCTTGAGCGAAACGCTCGACTGCGCAGCTGCGCTCATTGAAGCTATCAACACCAGAAATAGAATCCAAACGACATATCCTTTGTAAATCATTGTTCCCCTCATCTGACCTCTGAGCTCTGACTTCTGACCTCTGGTTTTCTTCAGCTTACAAAATTACCCATCGCGCGAAACTTTTCGTACCGCCGCGCAACCCGCTCCTCGCTCGTAAGGTTCCGCACGGATCGCAACGCATCCGCAAGATACGCGCCCAGCAAATTTCCGCTCTCTTGATGACTCAAGTGAGCGCCACCCGGTGGCTCGGGGATTATTTGGTCGATCAATCCAAACTCGAGCAAGTCCGGCGCTGTCAACCGCAGCGCGAGCGCCGCTTGCTCCGCGTACGCCTGGTCCCGCCACAGTATTGACGCGCAGCCTTCAGGCGAGATAACCGAGTAAATCGAGTTCTCCATCATCATCACCCGGTCGCCCAGCCCAATGGCGAGCGCGCCGCCTGAGCCACCCTCGCCGGTCACGGTCACGATAACCGGCACGCGCAGCTTTGCCATCTCGCGTAGGTTGTAAGCGATTGCTTCGGCCTGCCCGCGCTCTTCGGCATCGATGCCGGGATAAGCGCCAGGAGTGTCGATCAGCGAAAAAATCGGGCGATTGAACTTCTCTGCAAGCTTCATTGCTCTAAGCGCTTTGCGGTAGCCTTCGGGTTTAGGCATCCCGAAGTTACGCTGCTGGCGCTGTTTGGTCGTGCGACCCTTTTGATGACCAACGACCACACACGGCTCGTCGCGAAATCTTGCGAACCCCGCCACGATCGCAGGATCGTCGCCGAAACGGCGGTCTCCGTGAATCTCGCGAAAGTCCGCAAATAACAGCTCGATGTAATCCATCGTGTAGGGCCGATTCGGATGTCGCGCCAGCTTCACTCGGTCCCACGCGTTTGGAGTGTCGGGCTCGGCGGTCAAATTAGCCGCGTCCGATTCTCGCAGTCGACGATGAATCTCTTCCAGCGACCGCTCGTCGACCGGTCCCCTTTCTTTCTTTCTCTCTACCATCCCAGGCCGTAATTTTAGACCAAAACGTCCGATTCTTGACACTCCTCTCGCGCGGTTGTTACATTGCGAGCGCGATTTCTAAGGAGGTCCCATTCAATGGTGACGTTCAATGGTATAGAAGTCCCCGCCGATGGTCAAAAGATTACCGTCGAGGGTATGAAGCTCAAGGTACCCGACCGCCCGATCATCCCGTTCATCGAAGGCGACGGGACGGGCCGCGACATCTGGCGCGCCTCGCAGCGCGTGTTCGACGCCGCGGTCGAGAAGGCTTACGGCGGAAGCCGGCACGTTGTGTGGTACGAGATATTCGCCGGCGAGAAAGCGTTCAACAATTTCGGCGAGTGGCTTACAGACGATTCCATAAAAGCAATTGCCGAGTTCGTCGTCGCAATAAAAGGGCCGCTGACAACTCCCGTCGGCGGAGGCATTCGCAGTCTTAACGTTACGCTACGCCAGGTGCTAGATCTTTATGCTTGTGTGCGGCCCGTTCGCTACTTTGAGGGAGTGCCTTCGCCGGTCCGTCGTCCCGAGCACATGCACATGGTCATCTTTCGCGAGAACACCGAAGACGTTTACGCCGGCGTCGAGTTTAACTCGGGAAGCGAACGCTCGCGCGAAATCATCTCGCTGTTGAACGACAAGTACGGCTACAAGGTGCGCACCGACAGCGGCATCGGTATCAAGCCTATCTCGCCAACGGGAACTAAGCGACTTGTGCGAAGAGCGATCAGGTACGCGCTCGATTTCAGCAAGGCTTCGGTCACGCTTGTTCACAAGGGCAACATCATGAAATTCACCGAGGGCGCGTTTCGTGATTGGGGTTACGAGCTTGCAAAGGAAGAGTTTCGAAGCCAGATCGTCACCGAGCGCGAGACCTGGATACTGGACAATCGCGAAAAGAATGCTTCGTTCAGCGACGAAGAAAACGCGCGGATGATCGAGCCGGGCTTCGAGCAAATGTCCGAGAAGCAACGTCAGACGGCAGTCGATGAAGTAAGGCAAACGCTCGCGTCAATCTGGTCAACGCACGGCAACGGCGAGTGGAAAAAGAAGCTGCTGATCAAGGACCGCATTGCCGATTCGATCTTCCAGCAGATACTCATTCGCCCTGATGAGTACTCGATCCTCGCGACGCCGAATCTGAACGGAGACTATCTGTCGGACGCGGCGGCTGCGCAAGTCGGCGGCCTGGGAATGGCTCCCGGAGCCAATATTGGGGATCGCGCCGCGGTCTTTGAAGCGACTCACGGCACCGCGCCGAAGTATGCCGACAAGGACATGGTGAATCCTTCGTCGGTGATCTTATCGGGCGTTATGATGTTCGAGCACATGGGTTGGCGCGAAGTGAGCGAGCGGATTATCGCCGCGATAACAAAGACCATTCAGCAGAAGCGCGTCACCTACGATCTTCATCGACAGATGGAAGGAGCGACCAAGCTGAAGACAAGCGAGTTCGCTTCGGCGATAATTGAGAATATGTGAGACTCGCCGGTCATGGCTGGCGCGATCAATGGACAACGCGGCAATTCAAAACGTGGTCCTCGATGATGCGGACGAGTGCGCTCGATTTATAGACCAGCACCGAAGCGAAATCGCCGAGGGAAGATACGACCTTCGAATCGAGAAGGATCTGGTAAGGACTCTCTCAGACGAAGATCTGCTGCTTCTCGCCAGAAGTTGCCCGAGTTCAAGACAGACCATCGCCCTTGTGGTGAAATCGCCCGGCGTCCTGGAGTTCCTCGCGTGTGATTCATCGAGTGACGTGAGAGAGGCGGCGGGTGACAACACCAGGACGCCATCCAGCACTCTCGAGAAGCTTGCCGATGATCCATCCTCTTCCGTGCGAATGGCGGCGGCCAGCAATGCGAACACGCCTGAGAGCACTCTCGAAAAACTGTCGCGCGATTCGATCAACTACGTTCGATGGGGCGTTGCGAATAATGAACGAACTCCGGCCGCGGTTCTGAAGAGTCTTGCGAAGGACCTGGATGGTCACGTGCGGCGCGAGGCGAAGAACAACCCGA
>DATFWM010000248.1:0-4380 GCA_035259295.1 Blastocatellia bacterium
GGGGCTGGGACAACCGCCGAAATGGTTTCTGGGAGCTGAAAGAAGCGATGGTTCGCATCGACCCGAACGGGCTGTATGTCTTGACACCGGATTCCGAAACTTTGTCATCAAGGCTTGACGAGGTTCTCGCTGAGCTGTCAGTTCGCTTCGACATCACGGTAGTTGACTCGCCTCAGATCCTCGATTCGCCTGAAACGAAGCATCTGGCAGCGACCCTGGACGGCACCGTCATCGTTGCGCGTGCCGGCCATACTAATCGAAGGAATGTGATCGCCGCGCGAAAGCTGGTGCCAAAAGATCGGCGACTCGGTTTAGTTCTAAATGAGGTTCAATAAATGAGACGTGGGTTCTTGATAATTGCCGATACAGCGTTGCTGTTTGTCTCTGCGCTCTCGGCCACGTATATCCGGTTCGGAAGCGATAGTTCGGAAGCGCTATTCGAGCAGCACGGGCTGCTGAAGCTCGCGATGGTAACAATCTTTATTCAGTTGGCGTTCTATCTGTTCGACCTCTACGACCTTCCGGCGACGCGGAAATATCCGAGGGTCGTCATCAACATGATGATCGCTGTCGGCGTTGCCACCGCCTTGCTTACGATCCTCTTTTACTCCGTGCCTGCGCTGCAGTTGGGTCGCGGCGTGTTTCTGGTAGACGTGGCGCTAACGTTAGCGATTATTCCGGCCTGGCGGCTGGTCGTTGCGTGGAGCGCGGGACTCTCTCAATGGAACGTGCGTGAGCGCGTGCTGATCCTGGGCTCTGGCGACCAGGCGATCGAGTTGGCCCGAGCGACGCTTGAACGTCACGGGTCCGGGTTTCATGTTGTCGGGTTCGTCGACAACACGCCTGAGTTGATCGGAAGAAGCCTTATAAACCCGACAGTAATAGGACTCACAGAAGAAATCGGCAGCCTGGTCGAAAGGCATCAAGTCGATCGCATAGTGGTGGCGGTCCAGGATCGACGAGGCAAATTCCCAACTGAAGAGCTGCTGAATCTATCGCTGAGCGGCAGGGTAGCAGTCGAGGAGTCGGCGCGCTACTATGAACGGCTCACGGGTAAGATCGCCAGCGAGATGCTTCGGCCTTCGTGGCTGATCTTCTCGCGCGGCAGTCGCTTCTCGGATCTCGAGCATCACGTCCGCAGGGTCATTAATGTCGGAGTCTCTGTGCTGGGTTTCGTAGTGTCAATGCCAATAATGCTGTTGACTGCGCTTGCGATTAAGCTCGATTCGCAAGGACCGATATTCTACGTGCAGGAGCGGATTGGCAAACAGGGCCGCGCTTTTAAGATCATCAAGTTCCGTTCGATGCAGGTCGGCGCAGAAGCCAAATCTGGTCCAGTATGGGCCGAAGAAGGCGACCCTCGGGTGACCCGCGTCGGGCGAATCATTCGCAAGTTGAGATTCGACGAGCTGCCTCAGTTCATAAACGTTATTCGCGGAGACATGAATTTCGTCGGCCCACGCCCGGAGCGGCCGGTGTTTGTAGACCGGCTGAGCGCGATCGTTCCCTACTATTCGCAACGACACGTCGTCAAACCGGGCCTAACAGGTTGGGCCCAGATAAAGTATCCATACGGCGCTTCGGTCGAGGACGCAGTCGAAAAGCTGAGATATGACCTTTATTACATCAAGAATCAATCTCTGCTGCTTGATGCGTTCATCATGTTCGAGACGATAAAGATCATCATCTTCGGACGCGGTGGAAGATGAGGCAAAGACTAGACAGCAAGAAGTCAGGAGTTCTTATGGCGAAAAGATTAATGAGTCTGACGTTGAGCGCGTTGTTGATGGCATATGCAGCTTCGGCTAAGACCAGGTCACAAGCCGAATCCGCTGGTCAAGCCGAAAGCCGCCCCCGAACCGTAGCGCAGAAGGCCCCCGACGCGATCGTTGACACGCGCGGGCTGAATCCCGGCGAGGCCACAACGCCCGCGGAGGAGGCTGCGATCCAGTCGCAGATAGACGCGATCTATCGAGGCTTTTACGCATCTTATCGGCTTGGTCCTGGTGACGTTATAGGAATTTACATTGATAAGCATCGCGAAGACTCTGTAGAAAAAGTGGCCGTGTCGCCGGTTGGACGAGTCTATTTTCCGCTACTCGGCGACATTCCTGTCGCCGGCAAAACTCTGCCGCAGCTCCAGGGGCATTTCACTAACGCGGCGGCTGAATTCATCAGAGAGCCGCGGGTGACGCTGGCGCTGCTGGAAGCTCAGAGCGCGAAGATAGGCGTGCTGGGCGACGTCAAGACGCCGGGGGTGATGGTAATGACGCGTCCATTGCGAGTGCTCGACGCGATAACCCAGGCGGGAGGGATCCTCGATACCGGCAGCTCAACCGTTTCAATTCTTCGTCAATATGAAGACGGGCGGGTGCAGGTCCTAAAGGCGGACGTGAAAAAGATCCTGAAGGGCAAAGCCAGCCCTGAAGAGAACGCATATCTCCGGGCGGGTGATACGCTGATAGTGCACGGCAATCTAATAAAGACGCTCATGAAGGTATCGAATATGGTTGGCATTGCCTCCTTCGCGACGTTCATTGCGCGAGGCGCGCGATAGTCGCGGGCATTGGCTGACCTGATGGGAGCTTGAGAATTGGAAGAGAGATCAAACGGCGATGGCTTTAACCGGCGCAGCGCGCTCGCCGAATTGGTAAGCGAACATCTGCGCAGCCGCGGCCTGCGTCAAGTTGATTTTTGCCGTCAGACTGGGTTCGATCAGGGGTTGCTGTCGAAGATTCTCTCGTCGGTAGTCAACACCCTGAACGTCGAAAGCGCGCTCAAGCTCGCCGAAGGTCTGGAGCTTCCACCGACCATCGTGTTTGAAGCCATCGGGAAGAGGGACGTCGACGAGTTGTTGCGCAGGTTCTATAGCAAGGACGACGGCGTTTTGTGATCCTTCCCGCGCCCACGCGGGGCGCAAGTAAGTTCAGGGCGAAGAAATTGTCTTGAGCGCTGCCTTGCGTTTCACCGCTTTCTGCTGTTCGCTCAAGCCCGACTCATAGCCGTAAATGGCGTTCTCCCAGTCGCCGTACATCGGATTGGGCAGCACGATGAACTGGTCGCCAAACTTCTGGCGAGCCGCCTCCACCGCGGCGGCCCGTTCTTCAGGTGTCTTCCCTTCGAATGCGTTGCTGAAATCAGATAAGTTATCGCCGAACAGCAACACGATTCGGTAGCGCCGGCTGATGCTCTGACGTCGAGGCTCTTTACTCGACACGCCCGTTCGCACCACCACCGTCTCATCGCTGACGTCGGGAAAACTGAGCTGTTTTAGATTTGTAATCGTCCCTGTCTTCTCAGTCTCGCGACGATTGGTAACGTAAAAGACTCGAACTCCACGCGTGGCCGCGTATTTCAAGAACTCGACCGCGCCCGGGATGGCCGACGCTTTCGCGCGATTACACCAATCGATCCATGAGGCGGAAGTGAAAGGTTGTCGGTTGACGATCAGCTCCGCCTGGTAGCGCGAGTTGTCCAGCACGGTTTCGTCGACGTCCACGACCACAGCGCGTTTGAGCCGAGACTTCTGATACAGTCGGAAATCGCGGTCGAGCATCAAGCGACCCAGCGTGTAGGCCTGGTATTGCAGCGCCCGCGATTCAGCGGAAGCTTCTTGCCACAGCACCCCGCCGATCTGATATTCGTTGTCTGCTTGTTCGGGTATAGGTGGGGTTGCTGTTTTTGACGGGATCGTTAGTGTCAAGATGACAAGTAGCAATCCTCCCCAACCGAGTTTTCTGATGCTCCTACGTGGTTCCTTCATGCTGACGCTCCTTGATCGTCAAGCATAATGATCGGATCGCGGGAGGGCAACAAAAGTTTGTGCGCGGGATTGGCTGTGCCGTATAGTTGCCGTTGACAATAATCAGGCGATTGAATGGAGTTGCTATGAAACGAGTGAGAGTCCTTTCGGGCATTGGCGTTGTCACAATGCTAGCCCTGGCCGCGCCAATCACGCGGGCAACACAGGGAGCAAAAGAACGGAAAGTGAGCGCGTCGCAGCTTCCGGCTGCTGTGAAAGAGGCCATAAAGAGCGACTGCCCGAGTTGCATTATTGCCAAGGCGACGCGTGAGGTGGAGAACGGCGTTACTGTTTATGATGTTGAATTCAAGACCGGTCAGGGCGAAATGGATGTCGCGGAAGACGGTTCCGTCATTGATCGCGAGACGGTGGAGCAGACGAAAGACATCCCGGCTGCCGCGCTTGAGGCAATTCGTAAGGGCGCCGCGGGCGGCAAGATAAAGCAGATCGCGAAGGACGAGATCCGCGCGGAACTGAAGGACGGGAAAGTTGTCAGGCTTGACACTCCAAAGTATCGCTACGAGGCTGATCTAGTGAAGGGCAATCAAGTAGCCGAAATTCAAGTTTCGCCCGAAGGT
>DATFWM010000249.1:0-4672 GCA_035259295.1 Blastocatellia bacterium
AGCGCGTAACAAAGCTTGCCGAAGCGACAAAGGATGGCTTCGATCGAATAACGCTTTGCAGAATTATCGTTGAGCGTTTTGGACGCTCGACGCTTGTTCCGCGAGCGCTGCTTCTGATAGGGGAGGAAGCGGACCGCGCGGCACAGGCCTTGAGCCAGCACGCGCGGAGGCGGCTTGGAGAAGGCGGCGGCGAGACGGCAAACGCAAGCTTGCGAGATTACTATATGAACGACACAGGACTGGATCGCTACAACAAACTGGGCGTCGTGTTCGACTTTAACCAATCCACCTCCAATTATGTTTACGAGGGCAAAGCTTACCGCGAGTTGGTCAAACGTTTTCCCGACAGCGAGGAAGCGAAACTCGCGCGCCAGCATATCGAGGCTGACAGGCAGAAGATGGCGCGGCAACAATAGAACGCGCGTGACTAATTCACTTATTCTTGCTAGAGCCCTCTGCTTCTTGCAAATCGTCCGCGTTTCGGTTTAGATTTTTTTCATTAGCGACAGACTAGCGCAAAACCATGGAGGTACGACTAGATGCCAAGAGGGACCTGCCCCGAATGCGAGGCTGAAGTTCAGGTGGACGAAGAAACCGATAAGGGCGACGTTGTCGAATGCTCGGACTGCGGCACTCAATTGGAGGTAGTTGGTCTTGATCCTATCGAGCTGGATGTAGCGATGGAAGAAGAGGAAGAAGACTGGACCGAGTAATCAAACTCTGTCGCCAACCTCACAATAAATCAAGCGGGCAAGAAATTACTGCTGAGCCGCTTAAGCTTATAGTTCAGCGCAATCTTCCAACACTTTACATTCGTTGCGAATGAACGATCGCAAGTAGTGGTTTGCGTCCGCGGTTCGGAAACATAACTTTGCATGAGCACGTCGAGTAATGGAAATCTCAGTATGAGCGCTCGTTCACTGCGGGTACTCTATGATTGTTCTAAGTGTCCGGCCTATTGTTGCAGCTACGGAATTATTGAAATAACCAAACGCGACCTCCTCCGGATCGCTCGTCACTTTGGCGTTTCCTACGAGCAGGCTGAGCGGCTATACACAAAGACTTCTCGAAGCTGGCGATCGTTGCGACACAAGAAGGATCACATTTTTGACCGAGTCTGTGCGTTTCTCGATAGCGAGACGCGACGGTGCACGATCTATGACGCGCGTCCGTCGGTTTGCCGGCGTTACCCCGAAAGCGACCGTTGTGGGTACTATGACTTTATCGCGTTCGAGCGACTGCGACAGGACGACCCTGAGTTCATACCGAGCGCCTGACGCCGCGATCCAATGAATCAACGGCAAGGCAGCAAGCCAATCAGCGCCGCGCGGCGTCGCGCGTATGATATCTTATACCGCGTCGAGGCCGAGCAGGCGTACGCGTCGGTGCTGCTTGCTGCGATCTCCGACTCCAAACTGTCGCGCGAGGACCGCGCGCTGACGCAGGAAATAGTTCTGGGCGTCCTCCGACGGAGGCGCCTGCTCGACTATTTTGTCGAACGTTATACGGGCCGGTCCATCGAGCAATTGGACCTGCCAGTGGTGATTGCGTTGCGCATCGGGCTGTATCAGATTCGTTATCTGGCCCGCATTCCCCGTTCGGCCGCAGTGAATGAGTCGGTTAATCTCGTGAAGCGGGCGCGAGTGGCCAGCGCGGCCGGTCTGGTGAACGCCGTTCTTCGAAACGCGGCGGCGCGCCTGGGCGAAGCTGCAGGGGAGGACATCACCGATCCGTTAGAACGCGCATCGGTTGAGCTGTCGCATCCGGACTGGATGCTCAGACGATGGCGAGTGATGCTTGGCGAAGAAGATGCGCTCCGGCTTGCATTGGCGAACAACTCACCGCCGCCGACCGCGTTTCGCGTGAACACACTTCGCGCGCGTGGCGATGAGGTATTGGCTTATCTCAAGGCCCGCGACGTGAGCGCGCGAGAATCCGAGGTTGCAGCGGGAGCGTTTGTCCTGGAGAGCGGATCGGCGGCAAACGTGAATGAGGCAGCTCGGGAGGGACTGATCTACATTCAAGACGAAGCGTCGCAGTTGGTTTCGATTTTGCTCGACCCGAGGCCAGGGCATCGACTGCTGGATTTGTGCGCGGCGCCGGGATCTAAGTCGTCGCACATAGCGGCGCTCGCCGACGACAAAGCCCAAATCATCGCGTGCGATCTTCATCACCATAGACTTGCGGCGGTGATCGCGACGTGCCAGAGGCTCGGGATCAAATCAATCGACGCACTTACCCTGGATGCGACGCGTGAGTTGCCTTTCACAGAGGCGCCGAGGTTCGACCGCGTTCTGGTGGACGCGCCGTGCTCGGGCACTGGAACGCTGAGAGGCAACCCCGAAATAAAGTGGCGGCTTTTCCCGGATGACATCATCCGGCTGGCGGATCTTCAGCTCGACATGCTAAAGCAAGCTGCAAACACAGTTGCTTCCGGCGGCCGGCTGGTGTATTCGACTTGCTCAATTGAACCCGAAGAGAATGAAGAGGTCATTCGCCGTTTCCTGGAGTGGAGCCCAACGTTTCGCGTGATCAAACCAAGCGCGCATTTTGACCTGATCACCGCCGAAGGCTTCGTGAGGACTTTTCCGCATCGTCACGGAACAGACGGATTCTTCGTGGCTGTGCTGGAGCAACAGTAACTTATGGCCGATCAACAAGTGACGCTCGATCGAATAAAAGGAGCGAGAACGCGAATCGCCTCCACCGCTCGCCGCACGCCGCTCGAACGCTCGCGCTGGCTTTCGGATGAGCACGGTCGAGACGTGTTTCTCAAGCTCGAATGTTTTCAATTGACCGGCTCGTTCAAGATTCGCGGGGCCATGGCGAAGCTTTCAGCGCTTACCGAAGACGAGCGTGCGCGGGGCGTACTGACTGTCTCGGCTGGAAATCATGGATTGGCTGTAGCTCAGTGCTCGGAAGCGTTCGGGATATCGGCAACGATAGTTGTTCCTGAGTCAGCATCTCGCGCGAAGGTCGCGAGCATTCGCCGTTATCCGGTAACGCTCATCGAGCGTGGCGCGGATTACGACGCCGCCGAGCGTGCAGCCCGGATGATGGAGGGCGAGACCGGCGCGACATTCGTTTCACCTTACAATGATCCGGATGTAATCGCCGGGCAAGGCACGATTGGGCTTGAGATTTTGGAAGTCTCGCCGGACACCGAGGTGGTGGTAGCGCCGGTGGGCGGCGGCGGGCTGCTTGCTGGAGTCGCGATCGCCGTCAAAGCGCTCAATCCTAATATCAAGGTTTACGGCGTGGAACCGCTTGCATCGCCGACGATGACCGCGGCGCTTGAAGCCGGGCGCATAGTTCAAATCGAAGAACAGCAAACTATTGCCGACGGATGCGCTGGTAACCTCGAAGCTGGTTCGATTACTTTTCCTTACATTCAGGAACTGGTTGACGGAATTATTCTGGTCAGCGAGGAATCAATCCGAAGCACCGTCGTGAAAGTCGCTCGAGAGGACCATCTGATTATCGAAGGCGCCGCGGCTCTGAGCATCGCAGCGTTGAACGATCCGCAGCTCAAGGGGAAGAGCGTCGCCGCGATAGTAACCGGTCGAAACATCAGTTTCGATCTTTTCCGCGAGGTAAGCCGTGATACGTGAATCGTGATCCGTGATTCCGGCCACGCATCACGCATCAGCTTCACGCATCACGTCCGCTACCCATCTTTGATCTTCGCGCCGCCGAAAATGGATGTCACATCGATGTGCAGTCGACGCGGCGCTTGAGCGTAACCCGGAGTCTGGTAATCATTCACTCCGAAAATGCCGCCGAAGTCGCGACCACGAACCTTTACCCCGCCGAAGATCGAAATGCCGGTGACGCGAAGGGCGACATCTTCAGGAACGAAGATTTCCGCTCCGCCGAAGATTGAAATTACGGTTAACTTTGTCTCGCCCAGCGCAAGCGGCGCGATGGTCAAATCAATCTCAGTGCCTCCGAATACAGAAACCGAAGTGTGACCGTTGAGGTCTCTATCGTTGTACAATCGCGACGAGTGGAAGAGGTTGAGCGTTGTGTTACCAGGACTCATCGTCTGCAGGCGAGATGTTGGTCGGCCCTCGAGGATGTTAGACACCACGTCGAGGTTGGTGCCGCACGATCTGCAAAATTTGGCGGCGCTGGCCTCAGCGCCACATTTTGGACAGAACATTACCACCTCCATTCGCGCGAGCGCTGTCTATGCTAACCATTGGAGGAATCAGTGACAAGCGAGAGTCTGATGCGTGATACGTGAGATTACTCGCATTGCGATTCCCGGATCAAGCATCACGAATCAGGCTCACTGATCGCGTTTCACGCATAAGTTTTCCTGGTTTATAATTGCGCCATTCGATTGGCGGAGGTTGAGTCCCCATGAGATGGCGAGTCTCTTTTCTCGCGATCGCCGCAACGCTCCTGCTTACCGCCGGCGCAGCGGCTCAAAACAATACGCTTCGAGGAAAGGTTCGTTCGACAGATGGCGTCACGGTCAACAACGCGATAGTCGAGCTGCGAGTCGGGGGCGGGGCAATGATCGCACAAGCCGTCACTCGAAATGATGGCGACTTCGCGTTCGCCAATCTCGCATCCGGCGAATACGAAGTGGCGGTTACAATCGCAGGATATGAGCCCGCAGTTCAGATGGCTCGCTTTAACCAAAGCGAGCGCATGAATTTCGCTG
>DATFWM010000250.1:0-2932 GCA_035259295.1 Blastocatellia bacterium
CGCACTGACACCCCAGCCATCACTTCTCCGGAACTTTGTTTGCTGCGAACCCGTATCTTCCTGCGGGAGTATAATCTCGGTCTGTCCAGCAGACGGAAGGCCCGATTTCATCGTCTAGAAAGCGGGAGTATACCGATGAACTTTTCACACAAAGTTTCCAGATTCGCGGGAACCCGTTTATCGAATTCACTGGCGTTCGCGGCTGCGTTGTTGATGGCCGGCTCGGTGGCTACGGCGCAGAGCGAAAAGCGCACCGTCTTTACCGAAAGCAACTTCAACTGGCAGGGCAATCTGAAGCCCGGCCAGACTCTGGAAGTCGTAAACCGGAACGGCGAGATCGAAGCCAACGGTTCGTCGGACGAAGGCGCACGCGTTAGAGGCATGCGCCGCGACGCCGGCGACGACAAGGATTTGTTCATCGAAGTTGTCGAGTCTTCTGACGGCGTAATCATTTGTGCCGTCTACGCGAGAGACAAAACCCCCGGTCGTTGTCACCACGGCGGGGTCAGTTCGGAATCCAGCACCTGGCACGGCCACCCCGCCAAGCTGACTTTTGACGTTCAGGTGCCGCGTGGCGTTCGCTTCAATGCGATGACCACCAACGGAGGCATACGCTGCCGCGGCCTGAACAGTGTCGTGGATGCGACCACCACCAACGGAAACGTGGACGTCTCCACCAGCGAGTGGGCTTCCGCAACGACCACCAACGGCGGTGTGAACGTATCTATGGGCAAAGCGAGCTGGACGGGCGAACTCAAATTGGCTACCACCAACGGCAGCGTTGATGTCCGGTTGCCGGCTTCAGCCGAGTTCGAGGTCAGCGCCGCCACCACGAACGGCGGAATCCATACCGACTTTCCGATCACCGTGCAGGGCAGTTTCAGCTCGAAAGCGCTGAGCGGAAAAGTAGGCTCTGCAGGTCGCTACCTCAGAGTCGCAACGACAAACGGCGGGATCGACCTTAGAAAAAGCTAGAACATTTGCTCGCGTTTTTATTTCGCGGCTGATGTAGTCGCGGGAGAGCCGTTCGAAGCTGCGGTCGCGCCCGGGGCAAAATAGCCGTTGCGCGTCCGCGCGCTAAGCTTGCCTTTTCCGCGTGGCGGGACGACGTCCACTGCCACGGTTCGGAACGTTCCGTCTTTCTTGATGTTGGTCGGATAGTAGCCCAGGGTGTACTGGTTGCGAATGTCGCGCGCCACTTGTTCGCAGATGTTGTGCACATCGCTTACGTTTTCCGGGAAATACGAAATCCCGCCAGAAGCGGCGGCGATGTCTTTCAGTGCGCGCGACGCCTTTTTGCGGCCCTTCTTGTCGTCATCACTGAATAGGCCGATCGTGTAAATCACCACGTTTGCCTTTTGGATTTCCCGCAGGGTTTTCTCAAGGGTGTTGCGGCTGACGTTGTCTTCACCGTCGGTTACCACCAGCAACACCTTCTTGTCCTTGCGGCCCTTTTTTAGGTGGTCCATCGATCCGATAATCGCGTCGTACAGTGCCGTACTGCCCCGCGCATCGATTCTTTCCAGCGCTTCCTTCAGTTCTGGCACGCTGCTCGTGAAATCCTTGTCCAAGTCGAGGTAGTAGTCGTCGTTGAAGTTCACAACGAAAGCTTCATCCTGCGGATTCGAACTCTGTACGAGAGTGACGGCAGCCTCGTTCACACGCGGCCGCTTGTCGCGCATGGAACCGCTGTTGTCGATCACCAGACCCATGCTGACCGGAACGTCCTCGCGCTTAAAAACCGCGAGCTTCTGCTCGGCTTTGTCTTCGAACACCCGGAAGTTTTCTTCCTTTAATCCATCGACAAATTTCCCGCGGTCATCGAGTACGGTCGTGTGCAGCACCACCAAGTTGACATCAACCTTGATGCTGCCGCCCTGCGCGTTGGACTGGCCGGGAGGCGTGGGCTGCGCTGGCGGCAAAGAGATGGGGTTGTCCTGTGCGGAAGCACTGGATGAAAAGCAGAGTGCGAGGAGAACGAGAGATGGAATTGCAGCCTTGGCCGCGAGAGTCACGCGGTCAGTGACTCGGCGCGTAATAGCCAGTCTTGGCGAACACATTGAGGGGCGGAAGGCCCTTGGGAGCGCGCAGCTTGACCTTGATCTTGCGCCAACGCGCATCGTGCGCTTTATTGCTCGGATGGTATCCCAGAACATATTGGTTACGCAGCTCCATGCCAATCTTGGTGGCGATGTCCGGGAGATCCTCGAGCCGCTCGACGGAGAAAACGCGCCCGCCGGTCATATCGGTTATGTCGGTCAGCAGCGACGGCCCGTTCAGTTCTTCCGGGGTCCGATTGCGATTTCCAAGCGGGTCGAAAATTCCGATGGCATAGAGCTGAGTATCTGCTTCTTTTACGAGCCGCTTGATATCGCTTTCGTTGTACCTACTATGATTATCCCCTCCGTCGGATAGGATGAGCAAGGCACGTTTGGCGTTGCGTGCACCCCTCATCTGGCTCAACCCAAGATAGATGGCATCGAGCAGCGCTGTCCTTCCTTTCGGGCTGGTCGTGAGCATACGACTCTGCAAGTCTTCGACGCTATTGGTGAACGTGCTGGTAAGCTCCGCGCGTTCGTTAAAGCTCACCATGAAAAACTCGTCGGCCGGGTTGGCAGTCTTGAAGAATTGAATGGCGGCTTCACGCGCTTTGGCGATCTTGTTGGACATGCTGCCGCTGAGGTCGAAGATCACGCCGATGGAAATCGGTACGTCCTCGGAAGAAAACGCGATTACTTCCTGCTCGGTGTTGTCCTCAAACACGCGAAAGTTGTCCAACTCCAGTCCGGTTACCAGCCGGTTGTAAGGATCGGTCACTGTCACGTTCACCAGAGCCACGTCCACGTCTGTGTGCAACACCTTGCCGGGCTTTATGATCAGGCCGGGCGTATCATGCCTCACGTCTTTAGTAGCCAAAACTTTCAGCGGAGTG
>DATFWM010000251.1:0-2756 GCA_035259295.1 Blastocatellia bacterium
ATGGCTTGGCGCCATATTCACAACCCTGTCACGTCTGCGGAGCTGGTTTGGATTTATGTGGATGCCGGGGTGATTCGACTCGAGGTCCTCGCCAGCCGCCGGGCCCTTGATGGTCAGCTCAAGGTGGGCGCGGGGATCACCGCTCACATCTGGCTCCAGGGTCACCTGCTGGAACAGCGTGACATATCTGCGCGTTACGAAGGCGTCGATCGAGACTTCGAACCGGCTGATTATTGGGCCGCGTTACGCAAGGATAACTAGCGTTGTCGCCCGGTCATTGTGAATGAATCAACCCGCGGCGACGGCCCCACTTTGACCGTTGCGGTTCGTCACACACTAATCTCCTCAACAAAGCTTCTGCTGTAATTCCAACATCCAAAAGGGCAACTCGTCTTTGCTCGTCGCGCGCGGCACGCGGCACACGCGTTGAATAGTCAGGATCTCGCGGTGCCTCGTCAGGGTTTGCCCCTGCAAAATACCTCATTTTCGGTAGTGTTCGGATAAAGCATGAAGGGCGCGAGCAATCTGAAAACCAAGTCGTTCACGCTGATCGTTGCCGCAGCGGGATGCTTAGCTTTGGTGTATTCGACTTACCGACTGTGGTGGGAGCCGGTGCGGCTCGACTGGATGTTGGTACTCGCGCTCACGACATTGTTGAGCTTAAGAGCCGAAGTCTGGATTCCCGGCGTGCGGAGCAAGATCACTCTGACCGACATGTTTGTCTGCATCGCGATGCTGATGCTCGGGCCGTGGGCGGCGGCGGCTCTGGCGTCGATTGACGGGCTCGCGCGATCGCCGCGCGGCAGCAAGAGCAGACCCGGGACGACCGCCTTTATTAATCTCGGAGCGATGAACGTCTCAGTTCTGGCGGCCGCTACTCTCGCAACCAGGCTATTCGGACCGCTGGATAGACTTCTGCAGGGACGCGATCGACTCAACGAGTTGGCGTTGGCAATCGGGGTGATTACGCTGGTGAATTTCTTAGTCAACAGCGGGATCGCTGCGACGGCCCTCGCGTTGTACCGCGGCCGAAATGTGATCAGGACCTGGACTGAAGATTATCTTTGGACCTCGCCGGCATTCTTCGTGGGAGCATTGGCGGCCGGAGTAGTTTCCAAGCTGATATTGATTTTCGGGTTCTATCTGTTTGTAATTTCGCTGCCCATTGTGCTGCTGTTCTACGCAGCGTACAGAGGTTTCCTGGGCAGGGTGGAAAAATCCAACAAGCGCATCGAGGGGTTGAACAAGTTGCACCTGGCGACCGTTGAGTCTCTAAGCATGGCAATCGACGCGAAGGACGACCAGTCACTGGGTCACATCCAACGCGTGCGAGTGCTTGCGGAAGGGTTGGGCCGCGCAGTCGGCTATCCCGAGGACCAGATGGAGGGCTTGAAGGCGGCCGCCTTGCTTCACGATATCGGCAAGCTGGCGGTCCCCGAATACATCTTGAGCAAGCCCGGCAAGCTCAGCGCCGCCGAGTTCACGAAAGTAATGATCCACCCAGTCGTCGGCGCTGATATTCTAAGCAGCATTGAGTTCCCCTACGAGGTGGTTCCAATAGTTAAACACCATCATGAAAAGTGGGATGGTACCGGATATCCGAGCGGTTTAAGCGGTGAAGAGATTCCACTGGGCGCGCGAATTATCACGATTGTGGATTGCTACGACGCGCTCACCACCGATCGCCCGCACCGGCCTCGCTACTCGCGCGAGCAAGCTCTCGAGCTGATGCGTGAGGAAACCGGGCGCACGTTCGACCCGGCCTTGATAAGGACTTTCCTCGAGTCAATTGATTCGTTCGAAGTCGCTTTGCCTGCGCTCAGCCCGAGGCCAATCTCGTTCATTGGCGTTCACCCCTTAGCTCTCGATCGCGCTTTCGACCACAGCTTCGCTCCGCCCCCCAGAACTCGAACAGAAAAAGCTCTGCGCGACATCGCCGCCGCCCAACGAGAGGTACTCTCGTTGTATGAAATCTCCCAAACGCTGGGCTCGACTTTGAAGCTTTCCGAAGTGTTGCCAATCGTCGCGGCAAAACTCGAGCACATCGCGAACTTCACCACTGTGATAATTCATTTGGCCGATGGAGACCGGTTGCGCGCTGCCCATGCGATGGGCAGGCACGCCGATGCGCTCAAGGGGCTGGAGATCACCATCGGCAAGGGCGGTGTGGGATGGGTGGCCGAGCATCGTCAGGTGCTGATCGGGGGCAGCGCGCTGCCGGATCTTCAAGGCGTGCTTGGACTGGCCGCTGCGGCCTACCGTTCTACCGCGATCTTTCCGCTCCTGCACGCAGATTCGCTCATTGGAACTCTTGCGCTCTACTGCGAAGAAGACCGCGCTTACTCGTCGGATGAAGTGCGAGTCCTTGAAACCATCTCGCGTCACGCGGCTGCTGCCATTCACAACGCGCTGGCTTTCGAGCGGACTCAGGAGTCGGCGCTAACCGACAACCTCACCGGTCTGCCGAACTCGCGGTACATGTACAGCTTCTTCGATCAAGAACGAAGCAGGTCCGAGCGTCACGGATATCCGTTGGTGTTGATGATGATGGACCTGGACGGGTTTAAGAAGATCAACGACACGTTTGGGCATCACGTCGGCGACGAGATATTGAGAAGAGTTGCTCAGGTATCACGCGGCCAGGTGCGTTCAGGCGACACTCTGATTCGCTATGCGGGAGACGAGTTTGTAGCAGTGCTGCATCGTGTAACTCCTGAGATGGTGATGGAGATGAAGATGCGGCTGCAGACTGCGGT
>DATFWM010000252.1:0-3462 GCA_035259295.1 Blastocatellia bacterium
TGAAGACGGCCCGCTTGCGCGGCAGCCGGATATTAGTGGCAAGGCCGCGGCCAGGATGAGGCTCAAGAAAAGCTGAGGAATTGATCGTGTCAGAGAGAAAGCCTCCTCCTTCTTCCGAGCTCAACCTTCAAGTTGCCACAAGCTAAAACTCGCACTCGGAAGGCTAGCTCACGACTATAGAATGGACGCCACGTTCCACCACGCGACCAATAACCGCAGCCTGTGGATACGATTTGCGCAGCCTGTCAAGCAGCGGCTCCGTTCGCGCCGCTGCGATCGAGATCAGCAGACCGCCAGCCGTCTGCGGATCAAACAGCAAATTCGTCATTTCTTTGCTCACGCCTCCTGCAATCTCGACGTCGCGGACGTATTCACGATTCGTTTTATCGCCGCTTGTCAGCAAGCCTTCTCGCACAAGTTCGATGGCACCGCCCAACAAAGGAACGCGCGATGAGTCTATCTCAATTGTCACGCCGCTTGCGCACGCAAGCTCCCAGGCGTGTCCCAGGAGCGCAAAGCCGGTCACGTCAGTAGCGCCTTTAACGTCGAACTCCCGCATTGCGTCGGCGGCGTACTTTCCGGGCGTCAGCATGGTCTCGACCGACGCAGCCGCGACTTCGGGCGGACACTTGGCAAACTTGATCGCAGTCGAGATTATTCCGGTTCCGATGGGCTTAGTCAGAATAATTGCGTCGCCGGGTCGCGCGCCTGCGTTGGTCGCAACTTTGTTCGGATCGATCACCCCAGTCACCGAGTAGCCGAACATGATCTGTTGATTATCGACGCTGTGACCGCCCAGCAGCACGACGTTATTTTGCATTAGCGCTTCAAGTCCGCCTCGCATCATCTCGGCCAGGATCGAGAGATCAATCCCTTTCTTAGGGAAGCAAGTGATGTTCATTGCGGTGAGCGGCGTACCGGCCATCGCCCACACATCGTTGATCGAGTTGAGCGCGGCGATGCGCCCGTAATCGAACGGATCGTCGACTATCGGAGTGAAGAAGTCGAGCGTCTGAACGATAGCGAGGTCGTCTCGCAGACGGTAAACTCCCGCATCATCGGCGGTATCAAAGCCGACGATCACGTTAGGATCCAGGGGCTGTTTCGGTAGCTCGCTCAGCACCTGAGCGAGCGCGCTCGGCGCAAGCTTAGCCGCTCACCCCGAGCACGAAACCATTTCAGTCAATCGCATAGCTGTAAGCTCCACAACTAATATACCGAAAGCGTAAACTTCTCACCAACCGCGTTCGACCCATCAGGAAAGTTAGGCTAGACTTGCTTCTAGAATGCCGCGAGTGCTGTTGCTTCTTCCGACCACCACCTACCGCACGAAAGCTTTTCTAGATGCGGCGTTGAAGCTCGACGTCGATGTGGTCGCGGCATCGGAGCAGCCCAGCACGCTCGCGGATAAGAATCCTGAAGGATTGCTGGCCCTCGACTTCGCTGAGCCCAACCGGGCGGCGCGACAAGTAATAGAGTTTGCTTCGAAGTTTCCAATCGATGCGGTCATACCGGTTGACGAAGACACGGCCGTTGTTGCGGCGTCGGTCGCCGAGGCGCTCCACTTAAACCACAATTCCGTCGAAGCTGCGATCACAGCTAAGAACAAACATCAAATGCGCGAGGTGCTCAGCCGCGCCGGTGTGCAGGTGCCGCGCTTCTGGCATTTCTCTTTGGATGAGGACGCGCGAGAAGTCGCGGCGCGCATCACTTATCCCTGCGTTGTCAAGCCGGTGTTCTTGTCGACCAGCCGCGGCGTGATGCGAGCCGATAACGAAGAAGAATTCGCGGGAGTCGTGGCTCGGTTGGATCGAATCGTCAGCGATCCTAAAATCGCGCGTCGCGGTGGCCCGCTCGCGCGCGAGGCTCTGGTAGAAGAGTTCGTTCCGGGGTTTGAAGTCGCGGTGGAGGGCCTGATCACCGAGGGCTCGTTTCGAATGCTTGCGATCTTCGACAAACCTGATCCGCTGGACGGGCCGTTCTTTGAAGAAACGATCTATGTCACGCCTTCGCGGCTCGCGCAAGGTGTTCAGCGCCAGATCGTCGAGACAACCGCCGCCGCGACTCGCGCGATGGGATTTACAAAGGGGCCCGTTCACGCGGAGCTTCGAGTGAGCGAGCGCGGCCCGTGGGTGATTGAGGTAGCAGCTCGCGCGATCGGTGGGCTGTGTTCCCGCGCGCTGCGATTTGATGGAGAAATGTCGCTTGAGGAATTGATCATTCGGCACGCGCTTGGCGAAGACGTCGGTTCGATTGAGCGCGAGCAGCGAGCTGCTGGAGTCATGATGATTCCGATCCCTCGCGCCGGAGTTCTGAAGGAAGTGCTCGGCGTGGATGGGGCAAAGGCGGTGCCCGATATTGAAGACGTGATCATCACTGCCTATATCACGCAGGAGATTCTGCCTCCGCCCGAGGGCGCGAGTTATCTCGGGTTCATCTTCAGTCGCGCTGATAGACCTGATGCCGTTGAAGCAGCGCTGCGCGAGTCGCATTCGCGGCTTTCGTTCCTAATCGAGTGAAATGGCCTTCGCTTCCGTTTCAGCATCCTTTGCGTGAAACTGTCCGAGCGCTTAACATGCCATCAATGACGCAACTGAACGATGGCGCTTCAATACTGCTGATCTCCTGCTACGAGCTTGGCCACCAACCTGCCGGCATCGCGATGCCGATGGGCTTCCTGCAGCGTGCAGGTTACAAGGCGGACTCGCTGGACGTTTCCGTCGAAGGCTTCGACGTGGACAAGGTGAGCCGAGCGCGCTTCGTTGGCATCTCGGTTCCGATGCATACCGCGCTGCGATTGGGGCTTCGCGTGGCCCAAGAGATTCGCAAGCTCAATCCTAAATGCCACATCTGCTTTTACGGCCTGTATGCGCAGCTCAATGCTGAGTACCTTCTCAACACCGTTGTCGATTCGCTGATCGGAGGCGAATTTGAGGAGGCTCTCGTCGAGCTGGTGAGGGCCGTCCACTCAGAAGTGCCGATCAGCATTGAAGGAGTAAGCACGAAGCAATCGGCCCACGATGCCGTGCTCGCTCGGTTGAGGTTCGAAGTGCCCTACCGCAGCAAGCTGCTTCCCCTTGATCACTACGCTGGTCTGGAGTTCAAGGGTGATACGCGACTTGCTGGTTACGTTGAGGCGAGCCGAGGCTGCTTGCATCACTGCACGCATTGCCCGATACCGCCAGTTTACGGCGGGCGCTTCTTTGCAGTTCCTCGAGACGTCGTTCTTGAAGACATTCGCAATCTGATAGCGGCCGGTGCGCAGCACATCACCTTCGGCGATCCTGATTTCTTGAACGGCCCCGGGCACTCACTTCGTATCACGCGAGCGATGCACGATGAGTTTCCCGAGCTGACTTTTGACTTCACCGCGAAGATCGAACACATACTCAAGCACCGCGAGATGATCCGGGAATTCTCAGAACTCGGCTGCGTGTTCGTTGTCTCGGCGGTCGAATCGTT
>DATFWM010000253.1:0-2510 GCA_035259295.1 Blastocatellia bacterium
GCGTCGGTGGGGGCCCGATTCCGGAGCTAAGGTAAGTCCTACTTGCAGGGGATTTAGCCTCCAGTCGTGCCTCCACCGACACGGGGTCGGTGGAGAGCACAGCTTTGCGCCGAGCCGTGTAGCTGAACAATCTCAGAACCACCAACCCAGGGTTGGTGGAGTCGAACCAGGTTTTTCAGCAGCCTGCTAAGAGTATTCGGCAAGGCCATCTCAACTGATGATGTGATTACGTTGTCGAAGAACAGCATTCCCAACAACACATTTGCACCGGTGGCTCTTGAAAAAAACCGAGCCTTCGAGATTCAATATTCGGAGTGGAGGGTGAACGGGACCAGTACCGGCACTCATCTGGGGCCTCCTGGAAACATACCTCCAGGGGCCACAGCGGCTAAACCTGCGGGTGGATCTGATCAGGGCGGCGGCGCCGGCGCGCTATAGCTTACACAGGGTCAAGTCAGCTGGGCTGTCGGCGGCCCAAGCCGCCCTGCTGAGTAATTCCCTGCTGACTACTTTGAGGACCGCACAGCAATCGCGACGGCGATGCCAGTCGACAGCCGGTTCTACGACGACTTCCTTGTAGCCCCGAAGACGCTTTGATAATCTGACAGCTCGCAATCTCGAAAATCGGCGATGTCTGATTATCAGAAGATCATCTATTCAGTTGACCAGACGACGGCGCTAATAACGCTCAATCGCCCGGAAAAACGCAACGCGTTGGACGAAGAGATAGTCTCCGAGTTGAAGGACGCGCTACGCGCTTCCGCGGTTGATGAGAATGTTCGGGTCGTGCTGCTCACTGGAGCGGGCAAGGATTTTTGCGCTGGAGCCGATCTTGCGGGCCTGCAACGCACCAGCGAGGCGAGCGTGATGGACGTGGTCGCCAACGCTCGAAATATGGCTGAGTGTTTCGTCGCCATGCGCCGACACCCGCGCCCGATCATCGCCGCGGTTCGAGGCCGCGCGCTTGCCGGAGGATGCGGGCTAGCAACTGCGTGCGACATCATTCTCGCGGCTGAGTCAGCGCAGTTCGGCTATCCTGAAGTGAACATCGGATTCATCCCGGCGATGGTGATGGCGATACTTCGGCGCTCGCTCTCTGAAAAGCGCGCATTCGAGTTGATCACCCGCGGCGAAATCATCAGCGCTCGCAACGCGCTGGAAATTGGAATGATCAACCGAGTCTTCGAAGACGATCTGTTTCAAGCCGAAGTCGAAGGTTACGTCGCACAGCTGGCGACGAAGTCCGCTTCGGCGGTCACCCTCGCGAAGAACCTGCTGTATCACATGGACGGAATGACTTTCGAGACCGCGATTGAAGCGGGCGTGCAATTGAACGCGATCACTCGAATGACTGAGGATTGCAAACGCGGCGTCGAGCGGTTCTTGAAGAAGAGCTAAAGCACACAGATAACCGAGAATTTCAAATGTGAAATTTTAAATTTGAGATTCTCAACTGTCTTTGTGGTTAGGGATACTTTAATCGCCGAAAGATTACGTAGAGCAACCCGCCCACTAGCAGCGCTGCGGCGCCTGCTATCGCTTGAGACTTGTTTATCCCAGTCAGCAACCAAATGGAGATTATCGCGGCCAACGCCGGTATGAGCAGGCCGCCCGGTACCTTGAATGTTCGCGTCGCGTCGGGTATCTTTCGCCTCAACACCGGTACTGCCAGACAAGTTGTCGCGCTGAAAAGCAATCGAGCGATCGCGCTCACCATCACAAGCTGAGCGAAGTTGCCATACAGCGCAATCGCCCACGCCGCAAGCGCGAACACAACCACTGCGACGTGTGGTGTCCGATAACGCGGATGAATCCGAGCTAGCTCGCGTGGCAACTGGCCGCCCTCAGCCAATGCGTACAGGATGCGCGGGCCGACCAGCATCAACGCGCTGTCGCTGCCAGTTGTCGACAACACCGCGCCTAAAGTGATAATCGCCGCTCCTGCACTGCCCAGAAAGAGTCGCCCCGCAGAGGCGAGAGGCGTGCTGTCGTGCGCCAGGTCGGGCAAAGTTCCCAACGCGACGATCTGTATCAAGATGTACAATACAGCGGTCAGCGCGATTGAAACGATCAGGGCGATCGGAAGATTGCGCGTTGGGTTCTTGACTTCTTCGGTCGGCACGGACGCATTTTCAAATCCGCCAAAGGCAAACACCAGCGCGAGGCTCGCCTGCCTCAATGCGCTCGCGTCGGGAAGCGCGAGCATCTGATACCGACCGCCGTCCACAAAGAACAAGCCAACTCCGACGAATAACAGCAGTGGAATAAGCTTAGCGATCATCAGCAGATTCACCGTCCGCGCGCCGTGCTTTACCCCGATCAGATTCAGCAGACCGAGTCCCCACAGCAATGCGGTTAGTGACGCCGCTCTACCAATGCCGCTCGCAAGAGGAGCCCAGAAGTAACCTAAATAAGCCGTGAACGCATTTGCGATTGCGGAGGTCGCGGCAAGCCTTGCAAGCAAGAACATCCAACCTACTTCGAGTCCGACGAAGCTGCCAAACGCCGCG
>DATFWM010000254.1:0-8519 GCA_035259295.1 Blastocatellia bacterium
CGTCCTTCTTCAGTTGAGCTGTTGATCGTCATGCCGGTTGCTGCTGGACTCCGGCATGATAGCTACAACAACAAGATGAATTCAATGCGACCACATCTTGGTTCAGATGGAGCGCGCCACCATCTCAGAGACTAAACCTAAAAGCGATAACAGTTGTGCTTTTGACCGGCACGCCCCCCAGCGTCGAGGGCTTGAACTTCCAGCCATTCGCTGCCGACACGGCGGCATTCCGCAAAAGCGAGGGACCAGACGTCGCTCGCGCCGAGGTTACGTCTCCCTGCTCGTTGACGCTCACTTCTACAGTCACGACACCAGAAACTTGGGCGGCCTTTGCGGCAATGGGATAGGCGGGTTGGACCCGCTTTAACACGCCACCGTGCACCAGTGCTTGAGCCTTTGGCACAGCTTTTGGTGGGGCCTCAACTGGTGCGGGGCCAGCCGGCGGCACACCAGCCGGGACGGCAGCCGAGACTCCCGACGGCGTAGCGTTTTGTGTTCCCGCGCCTGCATCGATCTTGGCAATACTCGGAAGAGCTGGCAATTTCGGTCTGGTCGGTTTAGGCGGCGCGCTAGCTGCCTGAGGCGAAACAACCTGATTCTGAATAGCCTTAGTCTCTTGTCGTTGGGTGCGAGTTGTAGCTTCCGGCTGAGACAATGGCGTGACCTCAACTGTCAAGGCCCCTCCCTGTTCGAGCAGGTCCGAGTTCTCTGAAGGAGGCGTCGGAAGCAATGACGCGAGATCGGGCGGCGGAGCGGCCAGAACCAACTCCTGATACTGTTTATCCAAATGCCCCTCATAAGCCGATCGACCTACCAGCGCTCCCGCTCCCAGCGAGATCAACGTGATGGACGCGACGGCTATGTAGAACCGCCCTCGTCTTTTCTCGCGCTGGACTGAAACCTCAAACGGGACCGGCAAAGGCCGACCGGAAGTGTCGGCTTCCTGACGAACCAAGAGGTCTATGGCAAGTTCTTGAAGCGGCTCTGTGACCAACTCGAGCTCGGCAAACTGCGTTGAGGGCAGCTCCTTGCAAACCAGCGCCAATGGCGCGGCAGGTGGTGGGATTTCAACGGGCTGTGCTGAAGTTTCTGAAGCCTGTGCCTTCGGAGCAATGAACCGATTGGCCAACTGGATTCGTTCAAGCTTGGTTGGATCGAGTTTGCTGGCGAGCTGTGCAACTCTTGGCGGGGTCTCGTTGTCTGATGCGAGTCTGGGCGACGAGTTGGAGTTGTCAATCTGGGTCTTGTCCGCGGGTTTGGCGGGGCTTTCCTTTCTGTCAAGAGAACTGTGTTCGATCAACAGTTCGAGTCGATTGGCCCTCTCCGCGTAGCCGCGTGCGCGATCATGCTCGCCACGTCGTTCGTGTATCCGCGCGAGCTTCAAGCATTGTTGCATGGCATCGGGCATCATTCCGCTTCTCAGGTAAATGTCTTTTAGCTTGATGTGGACGTCCAGGTTATCCGGCTCAGTCCTTAAAACATTATCAAGCACCGCAACAGCTTGATTGACTTTTCCATAGGCGACCAAAATCTCGGCCTTCGAAATCTCTTGGACTACAGAGGCGCTCGCAGACGTCTTCGAAGGCAGCCGATTCGTGGGACCGGGTGCTTGAGCTGCACTCGGCGCAACCGTCGACAGCGCATACTCGTTGGTTGAATCGGCGGTCGCAGCGTCTGTTGACGCTACGACTGGCAAGCCTTCGTCGGCAACGTGCGTGCCGAACAACCCCGTCAGCTTGCCTGATGTGGGCAAGGTCTCGACGCTCGTAGGCTTGAGGGCAGGAGCTTCGTTAGAAGCCTTCAGTGCTCGCTCGATATCACCTTCAGTGGCGAGTTGTCTGGCTGCGGCGAGAAATGCATCGTGTGCTTGCTCCCTCATTCCTTCGCACAGGTAGAGCTCGCCCAGTTTGATGTGCGTTGACACATCCGTTGGATCGAGCTCAGCGACCTTGCGGTAGACTCGCAGCGCATCAAGTGTTTGGCCCTTTCGTATGTAGGTATCTGCAATCTGGCAGTAGTTCTGACGAGCTTCAATCGATAGCCCGGCGCGAGCGAAGGTGTCTGCGAGTTTTGTCGTCGTCTCGTCGCTTTCCGGGTCAAGCAGAAGTATCTTCTTGAGAATATCGATGGCTTGTCCGAGACTGCCAGATTCAAGATAGCCGTCGGCTAATCGCCTAAACTGAGTCATAGCGTCTTGAACGCGGCCTACGCTAGCGCAGAGGTCGCCGAGTTTTTCGGAAGCATTTATATCGGATGGATCAGCCTCGATGATCTTTTTGTAGATTTCGATCGCAGCATGGACCTTATTCTGAAGAAGATACACTCTTGCTGCGTTCAAAGCCTGAGTCTTGTCGAGCGACATACGTCCTCCTGCAAAGGCGCGCCGGGCGCTTTCTGACTTCGCCTGGGCGCGGCGTCGCCGATGCTGAGGCAGTGGTGAGGACGTGCCTTAATCTGGAGTCTTAGAGGGGGCAGGCCGACTCTTGCCGGATTTGAATTTATTCTATTTAACCACATCCGAGAGACGCTGCATAGAGTTTTTTGCAGCGCAAACTTGCGTGGCTTGATTGGATTCCTTCAACCTTCCCGTCGCCGACTAACGAATGTTGCACCCGAATCGCGCCCGCGCATCGGACTGAGAGGTTACTGCGGCCGCGCGAATTCAACCCCGTCTATTCATCCTTCAAATACCACGGCGTGCTGATCACCACAATCCGCTGCTCGCCTTCAAGAAAAACCAACGCCTTAAGCACCTTCCCGCGATGGTTGTGAAGCAGATACTCGTACCAGTGCGGCTCAACCAATTCGGGAATGATCACCGCGACGAGCTGATCCGGCTTGTCCTTCTCTATCTTCTTTACAAAATCCAGGAGGGGCTGATAGAGCTGGCGGTAAGGTGAATAGATGACTACCAGCCGCGGAACTGGAGCGTTTGCCGCGCGGGCCGGCTTCTCGACTTTTTCTTCCCAGTGTTTCTGCAAGCGCTCGTTTTCGTCCTTGTCCGAGCCGACGTGGACCGCAGTGACGTCATCGGATATCTGCGTTGCGAACCGCAGCGCTCTTTCTGAAACGCGATTCCATCCGCTGATCGGAACGATCACCGCCGGCGGCGGAGCTTTCGCGGTTTTCAGCTTCACTGCTCGCTCGACCTCGCGAGCGATTAGTTTGTAATGCGCGCTTATTTTGAAAAAAAGTACCATTAATCCCGGCACAATTATCAATGTGATCCAGGCACCTTCGACGAACTTGGCGATAATAATGATCACCAACGCTATGCCGGTTGCCATGGCGCCAACTCCGTTGACAACCAATGACGTTCGGAAGCCGCGGCCGCGCTTTCGCCGCCAATGAATCACCATTCCCGCCTGCGAGAACGTGAACGCGCTGAACGCGCCGACAGCAAATAACGGGATGAGCTTTTCGGTGATGCCGCCGAACGCTATCAGAATCAGCGCGGACAAGATCGCCAGCACGCTGATTCCGATCGAGAACACCAAACGCCGGCCGCGCTCGGCGAATGCATGCGGCAAGAAGTTATCTTCGGCCAGCAGTCTGCAAACCCGAGGGAAATCGGCGAAACTGGTGTTGGCCGAAAATGTGAGGATGGTGAGAATGCTAACCATCGCGACGTAATAGAAGATGCCGCGTCCGGCAACCGCACCCACGAGCTGCGACAGGACCGTTTGATAACCGAGCTGGCTTTGGTCCATCGCGCCGATGTGATAAGCGCGGCTGAGATAACCGACTCCAATCAGGAGTAAACCGAGAATCACCACGATGACGGTCAACGTGCGATGAGCGCTTTGAACCTTCGGTTTGCGAAACAGCGGGACCCCGTTACTCACAGCTTCAACGCCGGTCATCGCCGTGCAGCCGTTGGCAAAAGTCCGCAACAACAACCAAGCGCTCAGTGACTGCGTCGCCGCCGGTAGCGCGGGCGGAGGCTCGATCGGTTGCGGATGGCCTGCGCTCTGCATCGCGCGAAAGACGCCTAGTACGACGGCGGCTCCCACACACGCCACGAATACGAGCGTCGGCAAGCCAAACGTCAATCCTGATTCTCGAACTCCGCGAAGGTTGACGATTGTCAGCGTCAAGAGGACGAAAAGACACAGCCCGAGCGTATATCGCTCAAGCATCGGAACCGCCGAGACCATCGCTGCAATGCCCGCCGAGATTCCGACGGCAACATTCAACGTGTAATCGAGCAGCAGCGCCGCCGCCGCAAGCAGCCCCGCTCGTGTGCCTAGATTCTCCTTCGCTACAATGTAGGCCCCACCGCCGTTTGGATAAGCGGCTATCGTTTGCCGATACGAAACGTATAGCAGCACCAGCAACATCAGGATAGCGAGGGTTATTGCTGGCAGATAGTGCAGACCGACCAGCCCGGCCGACGTGAGGATCGTCAGCGCGGCTTCCGGGCCATACGCCGTCGAGGACAGCGCGTCTAACCCGAGCACCGGCACGCCGGTCAACACTCCGAGTTCTTCCTTTTCCATTTCGGAAGAAGCCAGCGGTCGTCCGAGTATCTTATCCAGCAGTGACATATCAACCGTGGTAAAATCTAACTTCTAAACGTAGCCTGAGCAAACTTCGTATAGTTCACTGATGCCAGATCGAAATCACGCCGAAATAGGCTCCTCGCCAGGAAGCTCGATCAACCTCGCTCCGAAGTCCGAGATCGGCGCCGCGAGCGGTAGCGAGCGCGTCTCACACTATGCACCGCTGGCGGGAACGCTCGCTACCGCTCGCCGCGCCGATTTCTCACGCATTGGCCTGAGAGGCTACATTCGAATGGCCCGAGTAATGACCGAGTTTTTCCTGTTCATGCTCCGCATGTTTCTGCACACACAACGATGGATATTGAGGAAGACGCCCCAGTCCGAGCTGCGTCGCCGCGAAGGAGCGCTGCTCCGAGAGAAACTCATCAAGCTCGGCCCGACCTTCATCAAGACCGGCCAGACGCTCGCCACTCGCGCAGATATTCTGCCGGTTGAGTACATTCAGGAACTCGCGAAGCTTCAAGATGAGGTGCCGCCCTTCCACACCCAACAGGCCAGAGCAATTATCGAAGGCGAGCTGCGAGCGAAGATCGCAGATATATTTGAGAGCTTCGAGGACAAGCCTGTTGCCGCGGCGAGTTTGGGTCAGGTCCATCGCGCGACACTTCGAACCGGACAGGTTGTCGCCGTCAAGGTTCAGCGTCCCGGAATTCACGATCAGATCGAGTTCGATATATCGGTGCTCCGGCGAATCGCTCGAAGACTCGAGCGTTACCCGAACCTGGTGCGAGGCGTGGACTGGCAAGGCACGCTCGACGCGTTTCACACCACGATTCACCAAGAGATGGATTACGAGCAAGAAGCTCGAAATGCCGAGGTGTTCCGCAAGCACTTCGAGCGTTGGAAAGAGGTCTACGTCCCACAGTTCTATCACATCTTTTCAACGCGGCGCTTGATCGTTATGGAATTCATCGACGGCCTGAAAGTTGTCGACACCGAAGGACTGACCGCTTCGGGACAAGACCCGCACGAGGTCGTGAAGCTGCTGTCACGCACTTACTTGAAGCAACTCCTGGAAGACGGTTTCTTCCACGCCGATCCTCATCCCGGCAATCTGCGAGTGATGGCCGACGGGCGGCTCGCGTTCTTCGATTTCGGAATGGTCGGGCGGCTCGACATGAAGCTCCAGTCGAACTTGATCAACGCATTCTTTCACGTAGTCGAGCGTGACGTTCACGGACTGGTGGACGACATGGTTCGGCTTGGATTCATCGAGCTCTCGCCCGAGCACGAGACTCGATTCAAGCCGATCATCGAAGATCTGTTCAACCGTTATCTGGGTTTGCGGCTGGGCGACGTGAATTTCAGAGAGTTGATCTTCGACCTCGCGCACGTGATCTACGAGTTCCCTTTCAGGATTCCCGCGAGCTTCACTTACATCGTTCGCGCGGTTATGACGCTCGAGGGCATCGGCACGCAGGTCGATCCTGACTTTCGCTTCTTCGAGATCGCTCGGCCTTATGCGAAGCGGTTCATGTTCATCCGAGAAGGCCGCTACCTGCGGCGCTTGATCGCGGACCAGGTGATTCGAGGCGAGAAGGGCAACATCGAATGGGAGAAGGTTTGGAAGCTTGCGAAGATGGCATTTAAGTATTACGTTCGCGGCGAGAATAAACTCTGATGTAGCCTGAGCCCGGACGAAGAGCGGAAAGGAGAGCATATGTATTGCCCCGCGTGTGGCTATCAGTTGTCAGATGTTGCGAGCTACTGCAACCGCTGCGGAGCCAACTTGAGCTCGTGGAAGGCGAACGGCGAGTTGGAAAGGGCACACAGGACGATGGACACCTTGGTATGGGCAATTGTCGGAACCACGATTACACTGCTTGGGATGGCCCTCGGCGCGCTCGTCATAATGAAGGACGGAGGTATTGACCCACGCTTTGGAAACCCCTTGGTCGTTCTGTGCTTTCTCGCGTTCGTGATGGTAGAGACGGTTCTAGTTTCGCGTCTGCTGCAAATGAACAAATCCGCGAAGGAGACGCGCCTTCAGGCACAACCGCACAACCTCATCACGAATGAGTTAGATTCACCGCCCAAAGTTCTCAACGAACCCGCCCAGAGCATTTCTAGCGTCACCGAGCAGACTACGCGTGCTTTTGAGCCTTCGAATAAAGAGCGGACATGAAGGTTGTGAGGATACTTTACCTGAACCCACCCGCGCTAAGTAGCTGAACGGGTGCATGGGTTGAGCGGCAGCTCGATTCAGTGTCGCACTGAATTATGCGAATAAGGGAATATGCGCTTTTGCGTGTAATTCATGTCGGGTTGCCCTAAACAACCCGCCGCGTAGGGGATGCAATGCGGATCGCACGAGGTCTATTCTTACCACTGCTGTTCGTGATTCTTGTGTCACAAAGCGAATTCGCGCAAGGTAACAATGCTCAGTCCGTTGAGGATGCGATTCGCGAGCAGAACCGCCCGATCAAACCATTTCGCGTCATCGCTAACATCTATTTTGTCGGCACGCATGATTTGTCTTCATTCCTCATTGTTACAGCGCAGGGCCACATATTGCTCGATGTCGGCTACGAGCAAACGGCGCCTTTGATCCGTGATAACATTCGTCAACTTGGGTTTCGCGCAGAGGATGTCCGCTGGATAATCTTGAGCCACTCTCACCCTGACCATGTAGCTGGGTGCGCGTTCATACGACAGCTTTCCGGCGCCAAGGTGGCCATTTCAGAGCTGGACGCCGCGGTCGTCGCTTCAGGCGGTCGGAGCGATCCCGGGTTCAAAGATTTCCATTGGGCTCCGTGCCTGGTAGATCGTCAGATCAGTGATGGTGAGTCAGTCTCGCTCGGCCAGACGGTCATAACTGCGCATTTAACGCCTGGTCACACCAAAGGCTGCACCACCTGGACGACGCGCGTTACTCAGAACAGCCGGAGTTACGAGGTTATCTTTGTGCCCGGCTTGGCCCCAGTCGGAAGAGAACGGCTTGTTGGCAATCCAGAATACGCGGACATCGCAAAAGACTTTGAGCACACGTTTTCGGTTCTTAAGGCTTTGAAGTGTGACGTATTTCTGGCCCAGCACCCGTCTCTCTTTGGGATGCACGAAAAACTGCGACGGAGGCGAAAGTCCAGAATAAATCCCTTTATTGACCCGACGGGCTATGCGGGCGTTATCGCCGAAGCTGAGAAGCACTTTCGTGAGCAACTCAAACGCGAATCTGCAACCCAACAACAATTCGTTGGGGGCGAGCGCCGGCAGCGTGTTTCTCAACTTGCTTCATTCGACTAAGGCCTTCGTAATTGCGCAACGAGTGGCGTCGCGAACTGGACGATTGTTGGCTTAACCCCAAGGGAGAGGCCACCGCGTCGGTTCGAACGCCCACAGCATCTCAGAAAAGACGCTACTGGGGAGACAATTGAGAGGTGGGGAGCGCGGGCCGAAGGCGTCGTTGGAGCGGAGCGGGAATAGTTAGAATCTCGCGAGACAATGAGAGATGGTCCTCCGAGAATGAAACGAAAATCCACCTCATTTCGTATCTTGAGCAAAAGAGAATAAAGAGAAAGTTGATGAAGAAAGTGTTGTTCCTTATCGCTGCATTAGTGAGTTTAATCGGATACAGCCAACCCATTGCTCCGGCACAAGCAGCGAGAGAAACAAGTATCACACGCCAGAATGTGCGCAGCGTAAAGGGACAGATCTTGAGCTCCACGGAGATGCCTGCCATCCATCTCAAATTTGATAAAGCGTTCAAGTATGTCGGAAGCCAAAGTTTCATCCTTTATGACGTTGCCCGCGCGGAACAGCATTTCTTTGTTGATGCAGACAAACAAGGTCGCATTAGACGCCTATACTGGGTGCAATTCGAGGGCTATTTGCCGAGCAACACTCACAGCTATAACTACAGAGTCAATAAGACCGTCAATCTTGCCGGACTCGACTTCATCGCTGATGCTTACGCCAGGAATATCAAAGGGAATCTGGGTCGTCCTGATTCTGACGGCA
>DATFWM010000255.1:0-3558 GCA_035259295.1 Blastocatellia bacterium
AAGTGGTTCCCACTGCCGATCGTCAGAAGGCTACTGTCAAAGTCAAAGTAAGCTTCAAAGAGATCGATCCTCGCATTCTTCCTGACATGAACGCGAAGGTGACGTTTATGCAAAAGCCTGAGCCGGGCTCGAAGCCAGAAGCAAGTCGAGTTACCGTGCCCAAGTCCGCGGTTGCACAACGCGAAGGGAAGACCGTGGTCTTGGTAGTCAAAGATGGTCGCGTGGTGTTGCAGGTCATCACGACCGGAGCTGAAATGGGGGATCGAGTTGAGATCAAGCAAGGACTCGCGGGCGGCGAGACACTGATCGTTCGAGGTTCTGAGAACCTGACGGATGGTTCGCGCGTAAAAGTAAAGTCGGGAAACTGATTCACCGCAGAGGCGCAGAGAACGCAGAGTCAACCCATAGATTCTCTGCGTTGGCTGGAGTTTGGACATTTCGCCAGCTCCGCTAGGAGTTGAATGTTTGTAGGATGCGCGCCGAGATTGGTCCAACTCCGTAGGAGTTGAATGTTTTTTTGACTGCAGGAAGATCGCTCTATAACTGCGAGTCTTGAATGCCAACATTTCACTCCTACGGAGTGAGGAATCACCTCGCACCGGTATTCTACAAACATTGCACTCCTACGGAGTGCCTTCAACGCAGAGGCTTTTCGCGTTGACTCCGCGTTCTCGGTGACTCTGCGGCGAAGGTTCCAGGGAGACAAAATGGCGGAGACGTTAATCAACCTCGTTCAAGTCACAAAACACTACAAACGTGACGACTTTGATATTCCCGTGCTCGACAATATCGATCTCGAGATCGGGCGCGGAGAATTCCTTGGATTGATGGGACCGTCAGGCTCGGGCAAGACCACGCTGCTCAATCTGATCGCCGGCATCGACAAGCCCAACCGGGGCCGCGTTGTAGTGGACGGCAAAGACATCACCCGCATGAGCGAACAGCAGCTTGCGAAGTGGCGCGCGCGTCACGTCGGGTTCATCTTTCAGCTCTACAATCTTATCCCGGTGCTCAGTGCTTTCGAGAACGTCGAGCTGCCGCTGCTGCTGACAAAGCTTTCAAAGAAGAAACGCCGCGAGCACGTGATGACCGCGCTCGACATCGTCGGGCTTGGCGATCGGGTTCATCATTATCCGCGACAGCTTTCCGGCGGACAGGAGCAGCGCGTCGCAATTGCGCGCGCAATCGTAACCGATCCGACCTTGCTCGTAGCCGACGAACCCACGGGCGATCTCGACGCTAAATCCGCCGAAGAGATTCTCGATTTGCTCAAGCGGCTCAACGAAGAGTTCAGCAAGACGATCGTAATGGTCACTCACGATCCGCGCGCCGCAAATCACGCGCATTCGGTGTTTCATCTCGACAAGGGTGTGCTCAGCAAAACAGGAGGCGTTTATGAAGTTCCTGCGGCTCATAACTAAGAACCTCGGTCGCAACAAACGTCGCACGACGCTCACCATTTTGAGCGTGGCAGTGTCAGTTTTCTTGCTTGCAACGATGCAAGCCGTGATGGCGGCGCTGAACGCGGGCTCGCAGACACCCGGCGGAGAGTACAGAGTGATTGTGAGGCGCAACACTTCGCTCGCTGACGCGATGCCCGAGGCGTACGCGCAGAAGATTCAGCAGATATCCGGCGTAGGCGCTGTTTGTCCCGCGAACTGGTTCGGCGGCATTTACAGGGAAGACAAGCCGCATTATATGTTCGCCCAATTCTACGTCGACCCCAAGATCATCTTTGATGTTCATCCCGAGATTCAGATCCCGCCCGAAGAGAAAACCGCGTTTCAGCAAGAGCGCACTGCCGCCATCGCGGGAAAGAAGCTGTTCGACAAGTACGGATGGAAGTTGGGCGACGTGGTCGAGCTCAAGAGCCCTTACTATCCAATCGAGGTCAGGCTGACTCTTCGAGGGATGTACACAGGCCCGCAAGAGGGCGCCCTTTACTTTCATCGCGCGTACGTCGAAGAGGCGATGGGCAGGCCGGGCATTGTAGGGACCTATCGAGTGCGGGTGGACTCGCCCGACAACGCGCCGCGCGTGATGGAAGAGATTGACAGGATGTTCGCGAACTCCGCTGCGCCTACCAAGACGGAAACTGAAGCCGCATTTGCAGCCGGCTTTGTTTCGATGCTTGGCAATGTTAAGGGCTTGATCGCAGGAATCGGTCTGGTGGTCGTGTTTGCGATAACGCTGATAGGAGCCAACACGATGGCGATGTCCGCTCGAGAACGATTCACTGAAGTCGCGGTCATGAAGGCGCTGGGCTTCCGGCCCGGATTGATTCTCGCGCTGCTGCTTTGCGAGTCGGTGTTGATTGCACTGATAGGCGGCGTGCTTGCGGCGATCGGAGCAAAGGCAATTTTTCAGTTCATTGGGATGGGAGACATGCTTGCTTTGTTTCTCCAGAACTTCAAGATCGGCACAAACACGATTGCAATTGCGCTGGGCGTTTCGGCGTTGATTGGTTTGGTGAGTGGCGGCATTCCCGCTTGGAACGCCGCGAGAGTAAAAATTGTGGACGGACTACGACGCGTGGCTTGAAAGTTCGTAGTACCGCCTTTAGGCGGAAGTCTGTAAGCGGAAGTCAAAAAGCAAAGTTACGAACTTCCGCCTAAAGGCCGTACTACGAACGTCGTCTTCTTGAACTATATGGCGATACCTCTGAAATACAATCTCCGCAACCTAGTCGTCAGGCGCGTCAGCACGATTATGACCATAGGCGCAATCGGACTCGTGGTCGCCGTATTCGTCGCGCTGATGGCGCTTGCGAACGGACTCAACAGCGCATTGAAAACGACCGGCTCGCCGGAGAACGTGCTCATTCTGCGTCAGGGTTCTCAGACTGAAATGGCTAGCGGAGTTTCCAAGGAAGCATTTCAAGTCATCCAGACGCTTCCCGGAATCGCGCGCGACCGGGAAGGCAAACCGATGGCTTCGGCCGAAGCCGTCATAATAGTGAACCTGCCACGGCGGGGCGGGGAATCGACAAATGTCACTCTCCGCGGCGTCTCTGAAACCGGTTTTGCCATTCGACCGGAAGTCAAGCTGGTTGCAGGACGAATGTTCCACCCGGACATCGGCGAAGCGATAGTCAGCCGCACTATCGCTGATCGCTTCAGCAACGCAGGGCTGGATCAATCGCTTCAACTTGGCAAGCGCAGCTTCGCGGTCGTCGGCGTGTTTGACGCCGGAGGCACCGCTTTCGATTCCGAGATCTGGTCAAGCGTGAACGATGTTGCGGACGCGTTTGATCGCAGCGGTTACTCTTCCGTGCTGGTACGAGCTGAAAACGTCGCGACTCGCGATCAGGTTGTTAATCGCATCGAGGCCGAGCAGCGATTAAAGCTCGAAGCGAAGCCGGAACTGAAATACTACGAGGAGCAAACCAGCACCTCGGGCCCGATTCGCGGGCTTGGAATCTTCGTGGCGATCGTGATGGGAATCGGCGCGTGCTTTGGCGGCATGAACACCATGTACGCAGCGGTGGCTCATCGGACTCGCGAGATTGGAACGCTGCGAGCACTCGGGTTTTCAAAGCTGAGCATACTGACTAGCTTC
>DATFWM010000256.1:0-5957 GCA_035259295.1 Blastocatellia bacterium
CTTTTTAAAGAACAGCCCTTCGTCGGCCATCGCAAAGAAGATGCGTGGACCGGTCATCATCGAGCCGTTCAACGTCCCGAACGCCGAGATCATCACCGCGATCGAAACCAGCTTCACGCCAGTCTCGCCGATAATTCTATAGGCAGTGTCTGCCGCGACCAGCTTCGAGCTGGCGATCTGTTTGATATCAAGCAGGTGCAAGTAAGCGAAGTTCGCGAGCAAGTAGATGGCGATCACCGCTAGCGTCCCGCCAACGATCGCGAGCGGCAAGTTGCGCTCGGGCCGTTTCACTTCGCCGCTAAGAAACGTTACGTCAGCCCAGCCATCGTATACCCACAACAAAGAAATGAAAGCCAACCCGAACATTACTAGCGATGTTTCGTTTGGCACCTCGACTGTCTCAGTCGCCGGTGCGGCGGATCGACCGCCGATCAAGAACGCAGCAAGCACGATCAACACCAGAGCGCCGTACTTTGCGCCGGTTGTGAGATTCTGCACTAACGCGCCGACTCGAACGCCGACGATGTTGAACACCGCTACGAGCGCGATCGCTCCCGCCGCGACGTAATGGACGGCGCGCTGATTATCTACGCGTAGCATCCGCAAAAAGTATTCAGCAAACACCGTCGAGACGGCGCCTAACGCTGATGCTCGGATGATCGTCAACTCCGACCAGCCGAACAGAAATGCCGGCAGCTTGCCCAAACCCTCGCGCAGGTACACGAACACTCCACCGGTGTGCGGCAACGCGCCCGCAAGCTCGGCGAGTGTCAACGCGCCGCACAACGAGAAGAATCCGCCGAGCACCCACAGCAGCAAGTAGAGCCCTTCGTTTGGGACTTTCAATGAAATTCCGGCTTCCGATCTGAAGATGCCGGTGCCGATTGTGGAGCCGATTAGCACAGCGACTGCGCTCAGGAGGCCGAGCGTTCGGGGAAGGGCGGTTCGTTCACGCACTTCCCCGAAAGTAGAAACGTTCTCTTCTGTTTCTGTCGCCACGAGTTCAGGCGAGATTATCGTTCGCTTCGATAATCGTCAAGGGAAGAAACGCGCAAACGCTTTCTGCGTGCTTTTTGATCGCGAGGAGTTGTAGAGGGCGATCTAACCCGGCCATCTCTGATCAACAAACTGCAAACAAAGACGCTCGAACCCATCGCTGCCGGTCCACCGGTTGCGCACCAGAGCGAGGCTAATGAAGTGGCGATTTGGGGCGTTGATTCTGACAAACTCAAACTCCGCTGGAGCCGACTTTACGCGAACTCGTGCGCCGCTCGAGCTGACGTTTTCAGTGACTGCGGCTTCTCGGGCGATCCGTTGCCTCGATTCGTCAAGGTATTCGACAGCTACCGCCTCGGCTAACTCTCTTCGAGGTTCGCGGCGGCGATCCGGACCAATCCATTTCTGTGTGCGGAACGTCGCCCACGGTTTGTGCAGATAGTCGGCAGGAGGACTCGCCCCAATGAACTCGAGCCCGACGACGCGAAGATCATCGATGAGCGGGTCGACTCGGCGGACGATCGCGTACATATTGTAGCCCGGGTCCGAGAAGCCATGGCTCCGCAGCTTGGTCGGCAGCGGCAAGGTTACGTGTACGACCAATCCGTGCTTGACGCGACGGCGCATTCGAACCGCGACACCGATGCGGCTTACATCTATCGTCTTGGTTACCTCCTGCCACTTGCCGGCTTGTTCGTCGTAACCGCTTACAAGCGCGGGCACCGTGAGCTTGAACCGCTCACAGCGCCGCCGATCTGTCTCGGCTCCCAGAGCTGAAGCCTTCGTGAACAGCGGCTGCGCCTCGGGGAAGACTTTTATCTCTGTGGCTTCGACACTCACAGTTTTCTTGTCATCCGGGCGCCGCAGCTTCGGCTCCTCGGCTGCGGGACGCTCAGCTTGTGACTGCTTTTGAGTATCGAGCGGCTTGGTGCTATAGAGACGGGCGGCTAGCGACTTCTCGTATGCGGTTCGCTTTTTGGCGTCGGTCAACACTGAGAAAGCTTGCGAAACTTTTCTGAACGCCTTGTCCACTCTGACGAGCATCTCATCGGGAACGGCGGCCCGGACCTTGTAATAGGAAGGGTGAAGCACGCCGACCGAGTTCTGATAGGCGGTGATTATTTCCTCGTTGGACGCGGACCGCTCGACGCCCAGTGTCTGGTAGTGAGTGGTTGAGCCCTCGACTCGATCGAGAAGGTAATCGATTTCCAGGTAGTACGCGCTGATGAGCTTGCCGGTGTTAAGCGGCTCCCGAGTGTGACTTAGTTCGCCGGAGTTACTCATCCGCGACTCGTATTGCTGAAAGTGAGTTTTCTTCCTCGGGGGTAGTAGCCAAGATTAACTTGGAGGATGGAACCATTATCGACGAGTTGTTTGATTCGTCAATGGTTTTGTGATTGTGGAACAAGGGCAATGACCCGCGCAGGGTATGAGAATGCGCGGAAGTTGAACTACTTGACGGCGCTGCGAATGGAACGAGCTGCGGGCGAATCCTTCATCGGAAGAGTGAATCTTCGAATCCCATCATACTTGTAGAGCGCGTTCGCGACCGCAGGAGCAGTTGGTACTAGTCCAATTTCTCCAACTCCTTTCGCGCCGTAGGGTCCCTCCGGGTGCTCATCCTCGATCAAGATCAACTCGACTTCCGGCATGTGTCGCGCGCGCAACAACCCCAGCGAATTCACGGTCATAGTCTGAGGTATTCCGTTCTCAACTCGAAACTCTTCAGTCAGCGCGTACCCAAGCCCCATGTGAATCGAGCCTTCCAGTTGGCCTTCAAGCAACGCCGGGTTCATTACTTTCCCGACGTCGTGCGCGGCGACGACTTTCTTGACGCGACCGTCGTCATCTAGGATCACAACTTGAGTCGCGAAGCCGTATGCGAAATGCGTCTTTGGCTTTTCGACTCTTGCTTCCAGTGAGTGCGTGTCGTCGATCAACACCTCCCCGTAGTATGTCTTGCCCGCAAGGTCTCTCAATGTCTTCTTCCGGTCGAGATCGGCTTTGAGCTTGCGCGCTGCTTCCTGTACTCCACGGCATCCGAGAAATGTTCCGCGCGAGCCGGTCGTCTGGCCGCAGTCCAGTGCGTACTTGGTATCGGCGGTCACAGAGTTGAAATCGCTCGGTTGAAGGCCGGTCTCTTCGCAAGCGGTTTGGAGCAACACAGTAAACAAACCCTGCCCCATCTCTGTGTAGCCGGTATAGATCCCGACCGTTCCGTCGTTGCGCACTTCGAGCATCGCGCGGCCATATTCGGGCATTCCGTTGCCGATGCCGACGTTCTTGATTCCGCAAGCGATGCCTGCGTATTTCGCGTTCTTGTAAATGTCCTTTACCGCTTCGAGCGTTTTCTTCAGGCCGACGCTCGACTCAAATTGCTGGCCGGTGGCGAAAATGTCGCCTACGTCTACCGCGTTACGATAGCGCATTTCCCAACCGTCTAGGCCAACTTTCTCGGCGAGGATGTCGACCATCGAGTCGATCGCAAACGCTGCCTGATTGGCGCCGAACCCGCGCATCGCTCCGCACGGCGGATTGTTTGTGTAAACCGCCAGCGAGACGACGTGCACGTTGTCGACTTTGTAAGGGCCGCAACAATGGCCGGCAGCACGCTCGAGCACCTTTGATCCGACCGATGCATAAGCGCCCTTGTCCCCGATCATCTCGGCTTTTACTGTGGTGAGGCGGCCGTCAGCGTCACAGCCAACCGTGTAAGTCATCTTTATCGGGTGGCGCTTCGGATGAAGCCGAAGACTCTCTTCGCGGCTGAGCGTCAGTTTCACGGGGTTGCCGGTGACTCTGGCAAGCAGCGCCGTCTGGGCCTGAACGCTCATATCTTCTTTGCCGCCGAATGCGCCGCCGTTCGTGATCAATGCAACGAACACTTTTTCCTCAGGCACGCCAAGAAACGACGCGATCTGGCGGCGATCGTCAAACACTCCCTGCCCTTGCGTGTAGACTCTCAAGCCATCGCCTTCTGGCATAGCGATGCACGCTTCAGGCTCGAGGTACATGTGCTCGATGAACTGAGTTTGAAATGTGTGCGTAACAACGTGAGCCGAATTCTTGAGCGCGTCCTCGACGTTGCCGCGCTTGATCTCAGACCTGCTGAGCAGGTTTCCTTTTTTGTGGAGCCTGGGCGCATCAGGTTTGAGAGCATCCTCAGCGTTCGTGACCGGCTCGCAAATTTTATAATCGACCTCGATCGCCTGCGCCGCTCTGCGAGCGGTGCGCCTGTCCACGGCTGCAACCGCAGCGATCACGTCGCCTACGTAGCGCGTCTCCTCGCCCTCGGCGACGAACATCGGCCAGTCGTTGTAAATCAAGCCCTGATGTCTCTGGCCGGGCGTGTCAGCGGCGGTGACTATAGCTGCGACGCCGGGAATCTCCTTCGCCTTGCTGATGTCAATGCGTTTGACAAAAGCGCGCGGATGCTCCGACAGCAACACCGCTCCATGCAGCATGCCCGGAAAACTCATGTCGTCGATGTAAGGTCTACCACCAAGCGCCAGCTCTCGAGCCTCGTATCGCGGAGTGCTGGTTCCGATTCGCCCGCTGTGTCCGTCACCCTCGATAGCAGCTTCGCCTCGCAGGGCCTTCGCAGCAAGCTTTATCGAGTCGACGATCTTGACGTAGCCAGTGCAGCGGCAGTGATGCATGCTCAAGATGCGATTGATCTGATCCTCGGTCGGGTCTGGCGTTTTATCGATCAGGTTCTTGGCGCGAACGATGATTCCAGGCGTGCAGAATCCGCATTGCAATCCTCCTGCGACGATAAAGCTGTCGGCGAAGGTCTCGCGCTCGAGCTCGCTGAAACCTTCGAGGGTCAGCACCATTTTCCCCGCAGCGCTTCTGGCCGGCATCGCGCATGAGACTACCGCCCTACCGTCGACGATAACCGTGCAGCAACCACACTGACCTTGCGGGCTGCAGGCGTCCTTGGGCGAGATAACTCCGAAATGGTCGCGCAGTACTTCCAGAAGCGAGACGCCTTCCTCGACATCGACCGCGCGTGGCGTCCCGTTCAAATTGAACTCTATTGGCGTACCCATGGCATCGTTCCCCGAAATGCGAATGACGGAACAGTCTGAGTTCGCATCCGCGGTGGCGACATTCTAACACGCCTAGCGGTATAGATTAATCGGCAATCTTCGAGAGGAGCCGTCTTCGGTTGTGCCACTTGCGTTCAGTTCAAGACTTCAGTCGAGGGAACCTATTCGTTTCTGTCAGAGTACTGCCACTGTTCGGGTAGAGCTTGCGGGCCTGGCCGTATGCCGGCGATGTCGCGGTCTTCTCCCTGGTCTCGCGCGCCGGTTCCTGCGCGGCGCTCCTTAGCTTCCATTCGCCTCGCTTGTTTGTCCTTCTGCTTCTGTTGACGGGCCTTTTCCTTTTCACGCTTCTGAAAAGTTGGCCTTGATTTCTTCGGCATTATTTCTCCTTGCTCGTCGTCTATGTAGTTCCTTTTTCTGGCTCACTCATTTTCCTGGTTGCTCACGCGGCTTGCGAAATTCTCCCCGCCCAAGTCGTCTTCATAATTATCCTCGTCATCGTCGCCGAAGAACTGTCCACCAGGTCGCTCGCGCATCGGTTGTTTGGGCGCGCGTTCCGATTTTGAACCTCGGCCCTCGGGCTTGCGGCTTCGACGAGGCGCCGCATCCGGCCCAAAATTTCGGCCGACGCGCTCGGTGGGGCCGCTCTGCTCTTCCAATCCGTGGCTTGAGGCGAACGATCGCGGGGTCGAACGTGAGCGATCGTCGCGCTCGCGAGCCTCGTTGACCGCAAGCGACCTTCCCATGAACATCTGATTATTGAAGCGGCGAATCGCTTCATCGGCTTGGGAGCGCTCACAGAATTCAACGAACGCAAAGCCACGCGGCTTGCCCGAGTCTCGGTCTATGGGAAGGTAGATGTAAGAGAGCGGACCGACTGAAGAAAAGTGCTCTCGCAGCGCCGCCTCGGTC
>DATFWM010000257.1:0-3934 GCA_035259295.1 Blastocatellia bacterium
CGTCATCATCGCCGGGCTGATTTTGATATCAGTAGTTCTGAGCCGTTCCGTCTGGCCTCGCCGATTTCAGAGAGCCCTGATGATTTCGTCCATGGTGATTTTTCTTATACTGTTCTCCGCGCTTTCGCTGGCGGTGATTTACAAGGCGCTCTGGGTTTGGGGATTGGACGCCGGCGCCTGGCGATCAGACTATAGAGTGTCTTTGATTGGCTTGGCCGCAGCAACAGGTTCTGTAAGCCTAGTTATCGGCATTCGCCGAGCAGGACAGCAAGCAGCGGGGTTGCTCATAGTGGCGTTTCTCTTGATCGAAGGCATTCAGATTTCGTCATGGTTGTTTCAGCCGACGTACACTTTGAAAGAAGCAAACGCGGCGCTGACCGAAACTCTGACTTCCGATGACACCGTCGTGACCCGCTATGAAACGGTTCTGCTTTCGTCTTCGGCAAAGGTAATCTGCAGATCGACTCGCAGAGGATTCAACGTCGATGTCTTCGAGAAAGTTAACCCAAAATACACGATGATCATTCGCCGTGATAATTGGATAGACAACTCATTAGAAGACGACGAGTGGCCGCCTCCTCCGGGTTTTACGTCGACGAGAGTCTCGAGCTTCAATCTCTGTCCTATTCGACTTGGGGGGCCTCGCTTCATCGTCGAGCTTTATGAATTGAGCCCGCGGATGAAACACCGCAAACGTCGCGAGCCGGATTAGGTCGGGTGCGCGTCATCTTTTCGCGTAATCCCACCCAACGGCAGTGGGTGGATGTTTCAGGTTCACCCTTTGGCCGTAGGGCACGATCGCGAGGAGTTTGTGGTCTCGCTGGTTATAGGCAGCACTTGAACCTTCCACCCACTGCCGTGGGTGGGATTCAGGGAAGTTCGAGTGCGCCCGACTTTGTAGGCTGGATTTGAACGATCCACCCACTGCCGTGGGTGGGATTGCGCGAAAAGCTGACGCGCACCCGATTAGGTCGCGCTTCTTGACTACCCATACCCGCTTTGTTAGATTCGGCTCTTAAGGCGACTCACCCTCGCGGCGCGCTATGGCGGCCGGCTTATGAACAGGAAAGACCTTTACTTTTTGGCGGTCGCTGTCGGGATCCTCGCGCTGTTCACCGTTCTCTGGGTCATCAGCCGCAAGCCTCATGCGATGACCGCCCGCCCCGAACACGCCGGAATAACCCGCAACACCGAGCGCGAAACTTGTTACGGCTGCCACACTCCGGATTCCAAGATGTGGGAGCGGCATCCAAACCACGGTAAGCCGACTGAGCGCAAAGCAACCACGCCTTGCTACGCTTGTCACAAACTTCCTGAGCCTCAGCTGGCGGACGCTTCGTTTGATAAGTCGAACACGAGGGAGGTAGCACTCATATGGCCAAACCCGCTGCCAAGGTAAGACCTGAGTATCGCAATTACATCGGCGGAGAATGGGTGGTCCCAAAATCAGGTGATTACATTGAGAATCGCAACCCTGCTGACACTCGCGAGCTCATCGGCCGATTTCCCGCTTCAAACAGCGCGGACGTTGATCGCGCTATAGAAGTCGCCGCCGAAGCTTTTCAGAAGTGGCGCAAAGTTCCAGCTCCCCGCCGCGCCGAGATTCTGTTCAAGGCCGGAGAGATTCTGATCCAACGCAAAGAGGAATTCGCTCGCGACATGACTCGCGAGATGGGCAAAGTGTTGGCGGAGACTCGCGGTGATGTGCAGGAAGCCATCGACATGACTTACTTCATCGCGGGCGAAGGGCGGCGGCTTCACGGTTACACGACTAAGGCCGAGCTGCCCAACAAGTACGCAATGTGTACTCGCGAGCCGATCGGCGTGTGCGCGCTCATCACGCCGTGGAATTTTCCGATGGCCATTCCGTCGTGGAAGATCGTTCCCGCACTCGTGTGCGGAAACGCCGTCGTGATCAAACCCGCTGAAGACACGCCGCTGTCGACTTACAATTTCGTGTCGGCTTTGGCGGACGCCGGCATACCACCGGGCGTGCTCAACATCGTTGCCGGTCGCGGCCAGGAGGCCGGCAAAGCCCTAGTCGAACATCCGAAAGTGAGATTGGTTTCGTTCACCGGCTCAACAGAAGTCGGTCGCATCGTCGGGCAAACGTGCGCCGCTACCGACAAGATCTGCTCGCTCGAAATGGGTGGCAAGAACGTGATTATGATTATGGAGGACGCCGACCTTGACCTGACGCTCGAAGGAGTCCTGTGGGGCGCGTTCGGGACGACTGGCCAGCGTTGCACTGCCGCGTCGCGCGTCGTAGTCCACCGCAGAGTGGCAAAGAAGTTCACTGGCATATTGACAGACCGAGCCAAGCGATTGCGTCTTGGCCCGGGACTCAACGATAAGAGCGACGTCGGGCCGGTGATAAATCAAGACGCCGTCGACAAGATTCTCGAATACATCGAAATCGGGCGCCGCGAGGACAAAGCGAAGATGAATTGCGGCGGGCATCGCGTCGAAAAGGGCGACCTCAAGTACGGCTACTTCATCGAGCCGACGGTGTTCTCGGAGGTTGAGCCCCAGATGCGAATCGCACAGGAAGAAATCTTCGGTCCAGTTGTTTCGGTGATCGAATGCCGCGATCTGGAACACGCAATCGAGATAGCAAACGGCGTCAAGTACGGCCTGTCGGCGTCGATCTATACCCGCGACACTAACCGCGCGTTCCACGCGATGGAAGACGTTCAGACCGGAATCTTCTACGTCAACGCTTCGACTATCGGCGCCGAGGTTCATCTGCCGTTCGGCGGGACGAAATCAACTGGCAACGGCCATCGTGAAGGCGGGACGCAGGTGCTGGACATTTTCTCCGAATGGAAAGCGGTGTACGTCGATTATTCGGGCAAGCTTCAACGCGCGCAGATTGACTAGCGATACTGCAAGATTGAAATCGGTCGCAAGGCCGAGAACTCAGGAGAGGACTTTTTGATTAACACCCAACTTCAGTTGGGTGAACCGGGCGCCGCGACTTCCTCAACTGTTTCAACAGTTTCTTCCGAACGGCGAAACCGTTGAAACTTTTATGACGATTCACGACCTTCATTACACGCAACCAAGTTGTGTGTTAATGGATGCTGCCATCTGAGGACCGACGGCGGACGGACTGACAAAGGACTAACCATGATTGTTGGATTACCGAAAGAAGTTAAGGACAACGAGTACCGCGTTGGACTGGTGCCGGCAGGCGTGAAAGCGTTGACCAGCGCTGGGCATACAGTGCTTGTCGAGACCAAGGCCGGCGAAGGTTCTGGCATCACTGATCAGGAATATGTAACCGCAGGCGGCCAGATCGTCGATTCAGCCGAAGAGGTTTGGTCTCAGGCCGAGATGATCGTCAAAGTCAAAGAACCGATAGCCTCCGAGTACGGCTTGCTTCGCGAGAACCTGATCCTGTTCACATACCTGCACCTGGCGCCGGCCCGTGAGCTGACAAAGGCATTGCTCGATCACGAAGTGATCGGCGTCGCTTATGAAACGATCACAAACGATCAAGGACATCTGCCGCTGCTCACCCCGATGAGTGAGGTAGCGGGCCGAATGGCGATTCAAGTCGGCGCGACCTATCTGGAGCGGATAAACGGCGGGCGCGGAGTTTTGTTGGGCGGCGTCCCGGGCGTGGCGCCTGCGAAAGTTACGATCATCGGCGGTGGAGTCGTCGGAATCAACGCAGCGAAGATCGCAGTTGGGTTTGGAGCTTCGGTAGTGATCATCGACCGTGATATCGAACGCCTGCGCTATCTTGACGACATCTTCGGAAGCCGCATCCGCACTTTGGCATCCAACCCCTACACGATCGCTGAGTCTGTCGCCGCGTCGGATCTGGTTGTCGGCGCGGTGCTCGTCCCGGGAGCTGCAGCGCCGAAGCTTGTCACGCGCGAGATGCTGCGCGACATGGCTCGCGGATCGGTGATCGTCGACGTGGCAG
>DATFWM010000258.1:0-3045 GCA_035259295.1 Blastocatellia bacterium
AAACCATGGGGTACGAGCTTGCCGAGCAAATGAAATGGGAATTACCAGATGTGATCCTCTATCCCACCGGCGGCGGGACCGGTCTGATTGGAATGTGGAAAGCGTTCGATGAGATGGAACGAATGGGTTGGATCGGCAGCCGGCGACCCCGAATGGTTACGGTGCAAGCGGAAGGTTGCGCGCCAATCGTCAAAGCCTTCGCGGTGGGCGCAACGTCGGGCGTGGATGTTCCCGGTGCTCACACCGTAGCTTCCGGGTTGCGCGTGCCGAAGGCGATTGGCGATTTCATCATGCTCGACGTCTTGCGCAAGAGCGGCGGCACCGCAGTGTCGGTGACGGACGACGAATTATTGGCAGCAGTGAAGGAGATCGGTTCGGCTGAAGGCATCTTCGCGGCGCCCGAAGGCGCCGCGTGCTTGCCAGCCTTGAAGCAGTTGCTCGCGCGCGGCGATGTCAGCCGCGATGAAAGAGTCGTGCTGTTCAACACAGGCTCTGGTCTAAAGTATCTTGAGTCCTTCCGATAACGGCGACTCTCGGTTCGACAACGGGCGAAAAATGCGGATTATTGACTGAGAAAATGCCCTATGTTAGCTTTCGTGAAAGATGACAACCGGTTTCAACACGGACGTTGCGCACGACGGGCGAGTCTACCACGTGCAAACCGAAGACCGTGGTAAAGATAACCCAATTCTTGAATCGCTCGTCTATATCGGCGGAACGGTTGTCGCAAAGAAGCTCACGTCTTATTCGGATCGGCTGATCGAAGGCGCCGGCGAAGAAACGATCGCGTCGTTGCTGAAGCGTCAGCATCAAGTAATCATAGCCGCGATCAAGGCTGGAAGAATTGAAGACCTTGTCCAACATTCGCGAAAGCAACAAGACGGCTCGTCCGGCAAACTTGCGCAGGATCGCCCCAGTAGCTCCAACGAGTCAGCTGTCTTGACTGCTCCGAGAGGGCGAGGAGCCGGGACGTCGAGAAACACCACCGGGAGCCTGAATCTTGACAAGGTAATCGCCGATTACGTGCAGCGCAGCGCGGAGCAGGCGCACCTCGACTTGAAAGTGATCGCGCCGGAGGCCTTCATCGCAGGCAGTACTGTCGGCCTTAGAATTCGGGTCACCCGCGGGCAAAAAAGCGAGCTTGATGCGACGATAAAGGTTAAGGTCATAGGCACTGCGTTCAAGCCTCAGGTATACATCGGTCGCGCGGGGAGGGATGGCATCGCGAGCTTTAGCCTGACTCTCCCAAACTTCACCGCGGGAACGGCAGCCATTGTGATCGAGGCGCAGTCCGGGGCTGCACGCGGCGAGCTGAAGACCCTGATTCGAAAGGCGTAAGACCCAGAAGGACCTAGTTTGTCGATCATAGTCAATGGCAAAGAAACACAGTTACCCGAAGGCGCGGCGATCAATGATCTCATCTTGTCGCTTGGTCTGACGGCTCAACGGCTGGCCGTCGAGTTGAACGGTAGGATCGTTCGACGCGCGGATTGGGACTCGACAAGAATCTCAGAAGGTGACAGAGTAGAAATCGTCCACTTCGTGGGAGGAGGAGAAGAGTGATACGTGATTCCTGATCCGTGACTCGCGAGCATGACGGATCCCGAAACACGCATCACACATCGCGTTTCACAGTACTCAAACATGACAGATTCACTAATCATAGCTGGTCGCGAGTTTCGCTCGCGCTTGATTCTGGGGTCGGGAAAATACGCGAGCTTCGAGCTGATGGCAAAAGCTCTTGAAGCATCCGGCACCGAGATGGTTACGGTTGCGGTCAGGCGAGTAAACCTGACCGATCGATCACAGGAATCGCTGCTCGACCACATCGACTCTAAGAAGTATCACATCCTGCCAAATACCGCCGGCTGTTACTCCGCCGACGAGGCCATCCGCACGGCGATGCTTGCGCGAGAAGTGCTCGACAACAACTGGATCAAACTGGAAGTGATCGGCGACGAGCGGACCTTGTTTCCCGACAACCAAGGCTTGCTGGAAGCTACGGGCAAGCTTGTGAAAGAAGGCTTCGTAGTGTTGCCTTATTTTAACGACGACTTGATTGTTGCCCGACGGCTGATCGATGCGGGCGCAGCGGCGGTGATGCCGCTGGCGGCACCGATCGGTTCAGGGCTTGGGATTCAGAACTTCACGAACTTACGAATCTTGCGAGAGCAAGTACGCGAGGTTCCGCTGATCGTCGATGCCGGAGTGGGTACCGCTTCGGACGCGACGGTGGCGATGGAGGCGGGCGTAGACGGCGTGTTAATGAACACGGGGATAGCCGGCTCGGATGATCCGGTTTCGATGGCTGAAGCGATGAACTTCGCCGTTCGCGCTGGGAGGCTCGCTTATCTGGCTGGTCGAATCCCTCGTAAGCTTTATGCGTCGGCGTCCAGCCCCGTGACCGGAATGATCGAATAACTGTCATTTGTCACTGGTCATTCGGCAGAGCAAAAAACAAATGACCAATGACCAATGACCAATGACAAATCCGCATGGCCTGCACGCGCAGATTCGAGAATCGGATCCTCAAAGATGGTTACGCCCTGATCGCTGGCTCGGACGAAGTAGGACGAGGGTCGCTCGCTGGGCCCGTCGTTGCTGCCGCAGTAGTGCTTGATCTCCGACATGTGCCCAAAGGCATCAACGATTCGAAACAGCTTACGAGGCTCGAACGAGAACGGCTCTCCGAGGAGATTCAAAAGCGCGCGATCGCGTGTTCGATCGCCCGCGTCGAGCACGACGAGATCGACGAAATCAACATTCTGCAAGCTTCGCTGCGCGCGATGGGAGCCGCAATAAAAGCATTGCGACCCCTCCCCGATTATGTTCTAATAGACGGGCGTAACAAGGTTCCCGACCTGCACTGCCCTCAATTGGCGATTGTAAAAGGCGATTGCCTCTCGGTTTCGGTTGCCGCCGCGTCAATAGTTGCGAAGGTCACGCGCGATCAGTGGATGCGAGAGTATGACGAGCAGTATCCAGGCTACGGTTTCGCTTCGCATTTCGGATACAATACTCGCGTGCATCAGCAAGCCATTGAGC
>DATFWM010000259.1:0-4855 GCA_035259295.1 Blastocatellia bacterium
TCGAGTCGGCAACGAAGCGATGGTCGCGATGAACACGACTCCCGAAGCGTCTGACATTCAGCGAATGCTTGCGCGAGCAGTCGCCGCTGGATGTCGCTCGGCGGTGATGGAAGTTTCATCGCACGCGATTGAGCTGCATCGGGGGGACGCTTTGAAGTTCGAGATTGCCGTGTTCACCAATCTGACGCGCGATCATCTGGACTACCACGGGACTATGGAGAACTACTTCTCGGCAAAGTCAAAGCTGTTCACCGGCGCTCTGGGCTCCGAGCCGAAATTCTCGATTATCAACGCGGACGACGAATACGGCAGAAAGCTGTTTGGCTCTGCAAAAGGTGACCGGATCAGCTACGGCTTTGGCGACCGCACCGACGTAGGCACAAATGATTTCAAGATGAGCCCGCGAGGGATCGAGCTCACGGCCGGCACTCCCTTTGGCAAAATAGACATATTTTCCCCGCTTGTCGGGCGGTTCCACGTTTACAACATTCTCGCGGCTGTTGCCACAGGATTGGCTCTGGGAGCCGGTTTGGAGGACATAGCCGCGGGCATCGCCGAATGCCGAACCGTTTCAGGACGATTCGAGCAAGTGACGTTGAACGGCTCGCACGCGATGCCTTTCACGGTGATTGTGGACTACGCTCACACTGATGACGCATTGAAGAATGTATTGCAAACCGCGCGCGAAGTGGCCGGTGACTCGGGTCGCGTGATAACGGTCTTCGGCTGCGGCGGCGATCGCGATCGCACTAAGCGCGCGCCGATGGGCGAAATCGCCGCCAGCTTGAGCGATCTGGCGGTAGTTACATCTGACAACCCGCGAACCGAGGATCCCGAGGCTATCATTGCAGATATTGAAGTAGGCTTGAGGAAAAGCGCACGACCCTATGTGAAGCTGACTGACCGGCGACAAGCTATCTGGGGCGCAATCGAGCAGGCTCGAGAGGGCGATGTTGTGGTGATAGCGGGCAAAGGACACGAGACATATCAGGTCGTGGGCGACCAACGGATACATTTCGACGATCACGAAGTGGTGCGCGAAGCGATGATGAGCAGACAACATGAAGTTAGGTGAAATCGCAAGCATTCTTGGTTCTAACATCCGGGCAGCGCGGGGAGCGACCGAGCTAGCCGAGCGTGAGCCGGCAGGCTACTCGATTGACTCACGCACGATCCGCGCAGGTGAGCTGTTCTTTGCCATCCGAGGCGAGAAGCACGACGGGCATCGCTTCGTTTCAAACGCAATCGCCGCTCGCGCGCTGGCCGCGGTCGTAACCCGCGGATTCCTGACCTCGGAATATGGCCGCGGGATCGATCCGCAACAAGCGGCGCTCATCATAGTTGACGATACGTTGCTGGCGCTTCAGTCCCTGGCTGCCGCAGTTCTCAAAGATTGGCACGGTTGTGTAATCGGCATAACCGGCAGCCTGGGTAAGACAACTACCAAGGAGATAGCTGCGGCGATGCTCGCTCGCGCGGGGCGAGTAATCAAGAGCACTGGGAATCTCAACAACGATTATGGCCTACCGCTGTCAGTTCTCAAGTTGGAATCCGGTGGCAAGCACGCTTCTGATTTCGATTACGCGGTTCTCGAGATGGGGATGAATCACAAGGGCGAGATCGCGCGGTTGACTCGTATTGCACAGCCTGAGGCTGGAGTGGTCACAGTCGTCGCCCCAGCGCATCTGGAATTCTTTCGATCAGTCGATGAGATCGCTGAAGCGAAAGCTGAAATGGTCGCCGGCATAGTGCCACGAGGAGTAGCAGTGCTGAACGCGGATGATGATCGAGTTGCGGCGATGGCGAAATTGCGCGACGACATCGTGAACTTGACATTCGGAATCGAGCGCGATGCGAACGTCATGGCGCGCGAGATCCGAGCGGAAGGCTTGAGCGGGAGCGGCTTCTTGCTCGCAACGCCGCGTGGGGAAATCAGGGTCAGCTTGCCGATCGCGGGACGACATAATATCTACAACGCGATTGCGGCTGCGGCGGTCGCCGATCACTACAAGACGCCTCTCGAAGAAATCGCGGCGGCACTAGAAGAAACACGCGCGCCGAAGATGCGCGGCGAGGTATTGCACTTTCGCGAAGGGTTCACACTCATCGACGATTCCTACAATTCGAATCCGCAAGCGCTGTTGGGAATGGTTCGCACGATGCTCGATAACCGCGAATGCAAGCGAAGGATCGTCGTTGCGGGAGAGATGCTCGAGCTCGGCGCCTCCGGAACTGAGATTCATCGCGAAGCCGGGAGGAGGATTGCTTTGCTTGGCATCGACAAATTGATTGGAGTTCGCGGGCTTGCGAGGCACATCGTTGAAGGTGCGCGGGATGCCGCGATGAGAGACGCAGTCTTCGTCGACACGCCGGAGCAAGCGGCGGAAATATTGACTGGCGAGGCGCGCGCGGGAGATTTGATTCTGGTGAAGGGATCGCGCGGAGTGAAAACGGAGGTTGTGGTCGAACGAATGAAACGGAAGTTTGAGACGGCGCAGGATTCATGCATGGCTAAGACAGGTGACGCCGCCAAAGGAAGTTGCTGAGGCGGGCAGAGGCTGAATGTTCTACTATCTGAGATTATTTCAGAACGTTCACGACAGCCTGTCTTTTCTTCGGGTCTTTGAATACGTTTCGTTTCGCACCGCGTGGGCGGCCATCACCGCCCTGGCCATCAGCCTCATATTCGGACCGCGAATGATTCGATTGCTCAGGGCGTTTCAAATCGAGCAGTACATCCGAGAAGAAGGCCCGCGATGGCACCAGACCAAACGCGGAACGCCGACGATGGGTGGGGTGCTGATCCTGCTTGCGGTCGCGATCTCGACTCTGTTGTGGTCCGACCTGGCCGTTGCGTTTGTGTGGATCGCAGTTGTGACGACGTTGGCATACGGCGCGATTGGTTTTGCTGATGATTACTTGAAGGTCATGCGGCGCCACAGTCTTGGTCTTACGGGGAGGCAGAAACTTGCGTTTCAGTTTCTGGTGGCCTTTGGGTTTGGGCTGGCGCTCAAGTACTTGACGACCTACAACACAAGGTTGAGCGTACCATTCATCAAGACGTTCAACCCAGTGGTTTGGTGGCCGATATATTTGCTGGTTTTTCTCCCACTCGTGGTCGTCGGTTTTTCCAACGCGGTGAACCTGACCGACGGACTTGACGGGCTCGCAATATCGGTGACTGTAGTTACATCGGCCGCGCTCACTGGGTTCACCTACGTCAGTGGGCACGCGAGGTTCGCGGAATACTTGGGACTGCAGCACAACCCCGACATCCACGAGCTGACGATTTTCTGCGCGGCTCTGACCGGGGCGAGCCTGGGGTTTTTGTGGTTCAACGCGCCGCCTGCGGAGGTAATTATGGGCGACGTCGGCGCGCTTGGAATCGGCGGCGCGATCGGCGCGATTGCGGTGATGATCAAACAGGAATTCCTGCTGGTGATGATTGGCGGCGTGTTTGTGATCGAGGCGGTGTCGGTGATCCTTCAGGTGACTTCGTTCAAGGTGTTTCACCGGCGCATATTCAAGATGACCCCGATACATCATCACTTCGAGCTGATGTATCCGCCCGAGATTTCGCGGCGAATGGAGCCCAAGCTGGTTTTTCGGTTTTTGATTATCGCGATACTGTTTGCGCTGTTGAGTCTTACGACGTTGAAATTGAGATGATTGTCATTTGTCTTTTGTCCCTTGTCATTTGTTCGTTTGCTGGGAGGATGATCGGTGACAAGACACGAATGACAAATGACAAATGACGAATGACAGTTGAAGGCAAGAAAGTATTGGTGGTCGGCATTGCCCGGAGCGGAGTTGCCGCTGCACAGCTGCTTGCTTCGCGTGGCGCGACAGTGATTGCCAACGACGTCAAGCCCGAATCCGAGCTCCGAGAAGCGGCGAGCGAGCTGCGCAAGCTTGACGTCATGTTGTCGCTGGGCGGTCATCCCAAGAGCTTGTTTGAAAACGCCGATCTGATCGTGCTGAGCCCCGGCGTTCCTGCTGATCTTCCGCAGCTCGAAGCTGCTCGGCGTGCGGGCATCGAAATCATTAGCGAACCCGAGCTGGCGGGGCGGTTCCTTCGCGGTCGCATGATCGGCGTTACCGGATCAAACGGAAAGACTACTGTGACCGCGTTGATCGGAGAGCTGATGCGAGCTGCAGGGGCACAGGTGATAGTCGGCGGCAATATTGGAACGCCGCTTACAAGCTTGATTGACAAATCTACTGATGAGACCTGGACGGTAGCCGAGCTCTCGAGTTTTCAACTGGAGATGATCGACACTCTGCGAGTCAACGTCGCCGTTGTTACTAACATCACTCCGGATCACCTCGATCGGCACGGCTCATTTGATAACTACGTGAAGGCCAAACACAGAATTTTCTTGAATCAAACGGGCGAGGATTGGGCCGTGCTTAACGGACAGGACCACGGAGTGACGGAGATGACGACGGAGCTGGGAATCGAGTCCAGAAAAATCTACTTTAGCTCGCGAAGACGTGAGACTCTCACTGGAGCGCAAGCTGACGTCTTCGCGCTGGGCGGCAGCGTTTACACGACGATGCTGGCTGATTGTGCTGGCGAGGTTGAAGTGATCGGGCTTGACGAAATACCTCTCCCTGGAATGCACAACGTCGAAAACGTGATGACCGCGCTTGGCGCGACCTTTTGCGCAATGGGAACGCGAGAGCGCGACTTGCCGGCTCTTCGTGAAGCCGTCAAACGATTTACGGGAGTCGAGCATCGGCTCGAATACGTCGCCGAAGTTGACGGCATCAAGTTTTACAACGATTCAAAAGCGACTAACGTCGATTCCACGATGAAGGCGCTTGAAGCGTTTGAGCGAAACATCATCGTGAT
>DATFWM010000260.1:0-2428 GCA_035259295.1 Blastocatellia bacterium
AATTCGGATACTGTTTTTTCTTTTGCTCCGAGCTCTGTGAAAGAACTTTGCCGCTTGCTAAGACGCAAAAGAGTATCAACACGACAATTATTCGCTCACGCTTCATTGCTTTCCTCCACCCTCGTTGTGCTCACAGACCAAGCTTATCCATCCTGGGCTTTTCGTATTCGCCATCCTCGCCCGGGTAGCGCAAGACATTGTTGAACTTTCCAGACTCCTTCGCCAGCGCCCAAATAATACTTTCACCAGCGGGTAAAATATTTGGCGCGGTGTCAAAGACCGGATCGGTGAACGCCTCTTCGGCGTTGATAAGTTTCCAGCCCTTGCGCTCGAACATAGTCAATGCATCAGCCAGGAACGTCTCATTCAATACGTTGTGATGAATCAGGAGCGTGTGCTTGACGCTTCGACCAAGTGCCTTCCTCGAAAGTGAATTGTAATAGACGGCTCGGTCCCAAAGATGGTTCAGGTAGTATTTCTTGTAACCGGTCAGGTCTGCGTTTGGATTCTTTGACAGGCGCGCACGGAGACGCTCATCGATATACCAGTCTGAAGCGTCGATGGTCACGTAGCCCATTCGGTATCCATGGCGCGCGAGAAAAAGCCGCATGTTGTCTCGTTTCTCCGCCGTGTCACCTTCCTTGAGCATGGGAAACCGGAAATACTTTCTGAATCCAGTGAGATCCTTGATTAAAGGTTCGACGCGAAGAATGTCTTGAGTGTAATCCTCAAACTTGCGACCAGGGTAATACCAATGCGAATAGGTGTGATTCGCGATGATGTGTCCGGCGCCGGACCACTCGGCCACTAGATTTTTCCCCATTTCGCTGTCGACATTCCGCCCGCATATGAATGCGGCTGCTTTGAGGTCCGAGTGCAATCTCAACGTGTCAAGGAGCGTGCGATTTCGTTTGGCGGCAACGGTTGAGGTGGCGCCGAAGAAGTTGAAGTCATCGATTGTAATCGCCAACCGCGGAGTTTCTTCGATTAGCGAGCGAGCAGTCTTGCTCATCGCCAACGATGCGGCCCCCAAGGCAAGCGTTTTGGTGAATCGTCTTCGGTTCATGCCTGCTCGTTCGCGATGAATGGAATACTTCAGATCGCCGGGGCTTCCGTCTGCGCAAGCAACCCGGGATGCCGTTGTGGCCGTGGCCCAAAGTTGTTGTCCTCGACTATCTTCGGGCAGGTCATCGGTTCACGCCAACCCCGACGGGGTTGCGCCTCTCGCCGCTAGACCTAATTGCGACGTAAGACGGAACCCTTTCAGGGTTCATGGAGCCCTGAAAGGTCAACTGCAATCTCGCGCCCCAAGGTAGCCGAGTACAGCAACCTTGGGCTCTGAGATGCAATCCCGTTGGGATTGCGCGCTATATGTCGCTCCACGCCCCGCGAGATTATTTTGACGACACTTCACACGAAAAAGCCTACTGCATGTAAGCGAGTTATCGAGTGCCGCTTGACGCCTCCGTTCTGTTCGCGTTGTTCAGAATAAACGTGGTCACATCCCTGTGGCACTTCTCGCGCGATTTCTTCTCGATGTACATCATGTGCCCCGCCTCGTAGTACGCGAAGCTGATGTTTTTCCGGATGGCTGGTTCGAGACTCATATGAGACACAGTGTGCTCGATTCCGTTGAACGGCGTCGCCACGTCGTAATATCCGCAGAGAACCAACACTCTCAAGTGACCTTGCTGAGTCATCGCCGATCGCAATGACTCTGCAGGGAGTCCGGGCTGGCCTTGATCCCACGGCTGAACCCGCCCACTCAGCGTGTAATACATATCCGTGCTCCACTTCAGCTCCCGGCGCACGTAGTCCTGAAACATCGCGACGTATGAGCCATCGTACGATGCCAGGCTCGAATCATATTCGTAGCGCTCGCCGGCCGCATCTGCATCCATGCCCACGAACCGCGCGTCGATTCTGCCAAGCGTCAGACGTTTGTCGCGAAGCAACTCCTTGAACCACCGTTGTGGATTGACGCGAAGGTTGGTCTGCTCAATGTACTTCGGCGAAAGTCCGGTGAAGTGCGCCAGTTTTGCGACAGTTTTCTGATATTCAGCCTGCGGCAACTCGTCGCCCTTTTCGAGTGCCGCGGCGTATTCGCCGTGGGCAAACTGGCGTGCTTGCTGCGCCACTTCGGCGACGCTCAGCTTTTGGAGGTCCGGCGGCAGCACGCGGTGATACCACGCTGAGGCCACAAGCGTTGGAAGAAAGAAAATGGTCCGGTCGTCGGCGCCCCAATTGCCAAATCCAACAGCGGACACCAGCACGATTCCGTTCAGATAAATTTGATGACGTCGCTGCAAGGTGAATGAAAGCTGAGCCGAACGTGTTGTGCCATAGCTTTCTCCGATCAGAAATTTCGGCGAAGCCCACCGCTCATTTCGCGTGAGATATTGATAGATGAAGTCGGCGAAATAGTTGG
>DATFWM010000261.1:0-2283 GCA_035259295.1 Blastocatellia bacterium
CACGGTTCGCAACCCGCGGAAGATGTACGTGCCCAACCCTCCCGCGCCGATCGCCGCCGCGATCGTTGCTGTGCCAACGGAAATAACTGTCGCCACGCGCACACCGGCAATGATCACGTTCAAGGCGAGGGGAAGCTCGACTTGAGTCAGCATCTGCCAATCGGTCATACCCATCCCGCGAGCGGCCTCGCGGACCGCCGGGTCGACTCCGTTGATTCCGGTGAACGTGTTTCGAATTATGGGAAGCAGCGAGTAAAGAAAGAGCGCGATGATGGCCGGCAAGCGCCCGATGCCGTAGGCTCCCAGCAGCGGAATCAGAAATCCGAACAGCGCGAGACTCGGAATAGTTTGAAGCACGTTCGCGATCGCGAGGACCGGCTTGGCGAGCGAACCTCGTCGAGTCAACACTATGCCGACCGGTATCCCGACAACCGCGGCGGCGCCGGTCGCTATCAGCACCAGCAACAGATGCTCGAACGTTAGCTGCAGCACCTCATTGCGGTTGCGAATGAAGAAGTCGATTAGGTTCATGCTGCTTTCGCGGCATGTACGGGCGGCCCTCCGTGGCCGCCCCTCTTCGCGGCACCCTCGACCTTCAAGGAGGGGCGGCTACGGAGGGCCGCCCATACAAGCATGAATTCAGGATCGCCCAGCAACGCGGGTGATACGAGGGAGTAGTGTAGGCCCGGGAGACAAACCAAGCAATCAAGTATCGTCGCCCCGAACGTTTGATTGAAATTTTGAACCGGTTCAAAATTTCTCTTGACTCCATCGCGGATCCCCGTTATTATGCGACTTGAACGTGTTCAAAACTTTGCTAGGAGGCCAAATATGAACGTTGTCGTTGCTTCGTATGTTATCTATCTGGCGATAAGCATCGCCCTGACGGTTTGGGTCGCCCACACCCTGCACAAGAACGGCCGAATCTTTCTGGTCGATGTATTTCACGGAAACGAGCCGCTCGCCGATTCCGTCAATCACCTGCTGGTCGTCGGCTTCTACCTGATCAACTTCGGCTACGTGAGCCTCGCGCTGAAGCTCGGCTACGATGTCGAGAATTCGCGACAGGCAATCGAAGCGCTCTCCTGGAAAGTCGGCATGGTGCTGGTAGTGCTTGGTGGCATGCACTTCTTCAACCTGTTCATCTTCAGCCGCATGCGTCGAAGAAGTTCGCTTGTGGACGCGCCGCCTCCGGTGGCCCCTGACGGGTTTACGCCGGTAAAAGGTTACACTCATGCGTGAGCTTACGGTTTTGTATGATCCGCAATGTGGGTTATGCCGACGTGCGCAGGCGTGGTTGCTCGGCAAGCCGAAGTATGTAGACCTGGTCTTCGTGCCCGCGTGTTCCGACGAGGCCAGGAGGCGATACCCGCAGCTCAATCATGACTTGTCGCTCACTGACCTGACAGTAATCAGTGACGCCGGCGCGGTCTACTGTGGGCCGAAGGCGTGGTTGATGTGTCTTTGGGCCTTGCGCCAGTACCGCGAGTGGGCAATAAGGTTGAGCTCGCCCGAGTTACTGCCGACGGCCAAGCGAGTTATCTCGACGATCTCGCAGAATCGATATCAGCTCGAAGGCCTGGGTCGCGTGTCGTTGAGAGGTGCGAGATGACAAAAGCCCGAACGGGTTTGGTAAAGACTGACAAAGGCCAGCAGACGCGTGCGGCGATACTGAAAACGGCGCTGGAAGTTTTTCGCGAACAAGGCTACGAAGGCGCCACGATGCGCGCGATTGCCGAGCGCGCGGGGGTCGCGCTCGGCAACGCGTATTATTACTTTCATTCGAAGGAGCACCTGATTCAAGCGTTCTACGGCGAGCTTCACGAAGAGCATCTCGCCGCGTGCGCTCCGCTGCTTGATAGAGAGCGAGATCTGAAACCGCGTCTGCTCGAAGTGATGCGGGCGATGATAAAGACGCTAGAGCCTTATCATCAGTTTGCGGGCAAGCTCTTCAAGATCGCCGCCGATCCTCACAGCCCGCTCAATCCGTTTAGCGATGAGTCCGATCCTGCGCGCAGGCAGAGTATCGAACTCTTCCGTGAGGTTGTAACCGACTCCAGCGCAGGCATACCCAAGGACTTGATGTCGGAACTACCGTATATGCTTTGGCTCTACCACATGGGAATCGTCTTATTTTGGATTCACGATTCATCGTCCAGTCATGCTCGCACCTACCGGCTCATTGATCGCTCGGTTCAAATAATCGACAAGCTGATTCGGGTTGCGAGCAATCCGTTGATGAGTCGCTTGCGGAAGAGCGCGATCAGATTAATGGCTGAGTTG
>DATFWM010000262.1:0-4785 GCA_035259295.1 Blastocatellia bacterium
TACCGCTGTGTGAACTTGCCTCTGGTAAGTAGTCTGGCCGAGGTGTAATCGCGCCTGATGCCGTCCGCACCAGTGAAGGTTTCCTTGACGGCCTTGATGACGAGCTGTCCTTCTCCGTCCAGGAAGGCGTTTTGAGTTCGGCTGGTATAGGTCTCAAGCTCGTTGTTGCCCCAGCCCCCGCCGCCGGTATCGTAGTTCCACTTAGTTTGATCGGGGGCGCTGCCAGCCGGGCCATCGAATTCATCTGACCAGCGCAGCGCGTACGTCTGCGTGTCGGTGCTGGTGGACTGCAGGCACAACAGAACCAGGATCGAAGCAATCAACAAGAGTTTCGTCACAATCGACCTCCTGTTTATGGCTGTGACTCCATTGCAGAATACTTATCATGGGCGTGCCTGATTGACATTACAAGGCGTCGGATCGGCCCGGCCGAATGATTACTGCGGCGCCGCCGGTTGAACTCAATTGGTGGGAGGAATATGATTCCTGCTCGGACCGCTCACATCTGAGCCTGAGAAAGTCAGATCGGTGGAGGCCGAAGGTAATGTCGGGCTCGATCGTCTTCGCTGGAATAGCGCCGCACCCGCCCCTGCTGGTTCCCGAGGTTGGCGGCGACCGAATCGAGCGAGTTGCCGACTCACAACGCGCGCTGCGAGAGTTCTCGCGCCGGCTCATCAGTGCCGATCCTGAGACACTCATTGTAATCTCCCCTCACTCGCCGCTCGATCCTCGCGCGTTCACCGCGCGTTCGACTGCAGAGATCAGCGGTGACTTCCGTGAGTTCTACGCGCCATCGGTGAGGCTCGCGTTTCCAAATGACCTCGAGATGCTTGATGCCATCAAGCAAGCGGCTAAAGGCGAAGGCGTGGAATTCCGTGAACTTGGCGGTGATTATCCACTTGACCACGGAGCCCTAGTGCCGCTGTTTTATCTGCGTGAAGCAGGCTGGCGAGGGAACACGGTGGTGATCGGGTTCACCTATCAATCGAATGAGAAGCATCTTGCCTTCGGCCGCGCAATAGCTCAAGCCGCGGGTGTGATCCGAAAGAAAGTATCGCTGGTTGCAAGCGGGGACTTGAGCCATCGATTGATCATCGGCGGACCTTATGAGTACGAGCCGACCGCTCACTTGTTTGACGAGCAGATTGTCGATTCAATCCGGCGCGGCGACCCGAGCGGCGTTATCAACGTCGACCAGGCGCTGCGAGAACGCGCTGGTGAGTGCGGCTACCGGTCAATTGTGATGGCGCTCGGCGCGGTCGGCGAGAATTTGCGCGAGCATGAGGTGCTGAGTTACGAGGGCCCTTTCGGAGTTGGTTATATGGTGGCAGTTCTCGCGGAAGAAAAACCAAAATTGAAAATTGAAAATTGAAAAATGCAAATTGCAGAATGAGCCCCGCGAATTTTTCATTTTTCAATTTTCAATTTCGTTTGTTTCTTATGGATATCCCTCCCAACGACATCTTGCCGCAACGCCTCGCCAGGTTGACCGTTGAGACGCTCGTTCGCGAAACCGTAATCATCAAACCGCCCAATGAGCCAAAGGGCGTCCTCGCGACACTAGCCGGAGTGTTCGTCACGCTGCGGACACTTGATGATCAACTGCGTGGCTGCATCGGCACGATCGAACCCGCTTGTGCGAATGTGGCGGAGGAGATAATTCAAAACGCGATCAGCGCGGCTACTCGCGATCCTCGATTCCTCCCGGTCGCTTCTGCCGAGCTGGCTTTTCTTAACTACGGCGTTGACGTGCTTGCAGCTCCGGAACCTGCGCGCGGGCCAGAGGACCTCGATCCTTCAACATACGGAGTCATCGTCGGGACGGTTGACGGATTGCGGCGCGGACTGCTGCTTCCTCGGATTGAAGGAATCGATTCTGTGGAAGAGCAATGGCTGGCGGTGCATCAGAAAGCCGGAATCAAGCCGGGCACTAAGGTTCTCGTGGAGCGATTCACCGTCACCCGCTTTGGAAAGGATTGATTTCGGAACACAAGCTTGACACTTACTAAATCAGACCGCTATCCTAACTTTTCGTTTTCGAAAGATATTGTTCGCAGTCAAACAGGAGATAGCTTACAGCATGGCGAATCATAAATCAGCGGAGAAGCGAGCGCGGCAGGCCGAGAAACGCAACCAGGCGAATCGCCGCAATCGCAGCCATCTTCGCACCGAGATCAAGAAACTCCGCTCGGCAATCGCATCAGGCAATCGTGAAGAAGCCAGGACGCTGCTGATCGAGACCGTTTCGGTCATCGACAAGTCCATCCAAAAGGGCATCATCCATCAGAACGCCGCCGCCAGGTACAAATCGCGGCTCACAACCAGTGTCAACGCGATGTCCGCTTAGGCCATAGTTTTCTTGCAATTCCTGGAAGTTTAGAAGCTGCGCATTGGCAATCCCTTGGGGCGACCTGTCTTTAGATCGGGAACCTTATTGGACGTGTGTAGCCCCAGAGGAGCGACCTAGCGCCAGCGCGTTTGGCAGAGCAGGTCGCTCCTCCGGAGCTAAGAGGTTGCTACACAGCCATCTATAGACAGGTCGTCCCTACGGGACTGCTTCACGCGAATGTCGTAATTGTCCGATCAATCATCCTTGTGACTGATTGGCAGATTGCTCGTCATCTCGAGCTGCTCGGCAACGTCAGCTCCGAGATGAGATACTCCATCTGAAGACGCGGGGTCCCTTCGGAATTCTTTATCGCGTTGTCAACCTGAGCGATTCGCTGAAGCCCTCGCGCAAATTCCTCGCTAGAAGTTCGGCGCAGACGGCTCAAGAAGGCCTGGCTCCATTGCCCGGTAGCGGTTTTTATCTCCTGTGACGACGCGCCGCGCTCCGCAAGCTCTTTTCCGATCAGTAATCGCCGGTACAGTCCTGCAAGTGAGCCAAGAATGGGCAGCGGGTCGCTGTCGTCAAGCATATGTTCCATAAGCTTGAGCGCGCGCTTGCGATCTCCCGCGTTGATCGCGTCCCAAAGTTCCCAACTCACATGCTCACGTGCGCGCGGCACAAGCTCCCGCACCGCCGAGGTGTTGATCGCGGTGCCCTCGGCGTAGGCCCCAAGCTTATCAAGCTCGTTCGAGAGTCTGGTCAGACCGGTCCCGACCAGTCCGATCAACAGACTCAGCGCGCCCGGTTCGATACTGCAGCCGCGCCGTTTGAGATAGTCATCGGCCCATCGCTTTGCCCGGCCTTCGTCGAGAAAGTCGAAGCTCACCACCACGCAAGCTTTCATCAGCGCGGTTGTGAGCTTGCGGCGCTTATCAGGCGACGCGGCCTGGAACACCATTGTGGTCGTCGGCGAAGGACTCTTCAGATACGCGAGCACCAGTTCCTGCTCGTCTTCTTTGATTTTGTCGAAATCGCGAACGACCACGATGCGACGGGCGGACATCATCGGCATCTGATTTGCCGCGTCGATCGCCATTGCCGCCGTCGTCTTCGAGCCTGTGCCAGTGTCGCTGCCTATCGAGAAGATCGAAACGTTGAACGCGCGAAGCGATTCGTCAACCGTTTCGTAAAGCGTCCGAAGCGCGCGCCCGTGCAGGTATTGTTCCTCACCGATGAACAGATAAAGAGGGGCGACTCGTCCGTCTTTGGCTTCGCGGCGAAGCTCCTCAAAGCTCAGTCCGGTTTTCTTTTTGGGCCGTCGGCTCACAGACCTTCCATTATTGTGGAGACGATCGTTTGCGCGAAGTCTTTGGCGATGCGGTCAACTGCCGGATTCTCTTCGTTGAAAAACGATTGCGGGTCGTCAGAAAGCTCATACTCGCCTTCGAAATCCAGCCGCGGGTTTTCAAAAAGAATCTTGTGGGACCTGAGGTCTCGCACCACGATACTCACGGTTATTCTCACATCCCAGACGCGAGTGCGGCCGCGGTTATCGAGTATGGAGCCGCCGGCTCGAAAGCGGCGAATGTCTCCGTTTAGCACGGCGTCCGCGCCCTCCGGGTTAGTGACGACGCGCAGCGCCCGCCCTCGCTTAAGGATTTCCTCGATGACCGCCTGAGTGAATCGCTGCTCGACTCGATACTTGAGACTCGAGTTTTGAAAGACGGGCACGGCGATGGTTTTGATGTCCGCGGGCAGGCTCTTGCCTTTTCCTGCGGGCTTGTAGCCGCACACGTCGACGATCATCGAAAGCGCGAAGGCAACGACAACGGGCTTTAGCATGTTACAGTGATATTAGCGTTCGATTGTGACGTAAGACAAGGAAATGACAAGCGGATTTGCGCCAGGCTATTAGAGCAAAGAGTTGCTTGTCACGGTTTCGATCAGATTCTTCCGTGAGGCAACTTGATTTCGCTTAGACTTGATGAATAAATGCGTCTGCTTGGACAAACGAAATCTTCGAACATAGTATTTCTTAGCTTGTTAAGAAATGCGGTGAATCAGTCGATAACACTCCGAGGGGTAGTACGCCCGCTAGACAAAGGGCCGACGGATAGGAGCAAATATGACCGCTAAAAATAACTCGACGAAACGCACGGGCGTTTTTCTGGCTCCGGGAGACGGGCGTTCGTACCCTATGGGTCGCATTAGCGCCATCTTCAAAGCCGACGGGGACGAAACACATCAAGCCTATTCCATCTCCGAGTGGTGGCTAGAGCCACACACTCAGGGTCCAGGGGCGCACTCACATGCTGAAGACGACGTCTTCTATGTGCTTGAAGGTACCATGAGCTTTCTGGTTGGTGATCGGTGGATCGATGCCCCACAGGGTTCATTTGTATTGGCGCCAGGCGGGATCACGCACGACTTCGAGAACCGAAGCTCAAGCCGAGCCG
>DATFWM010000263.1:0-4539 GCA_035259295.1 Blastocatellia bacterium
GGGGTGGAGATTCTGGATGCCAAAATCGGGGAATCGCTCGCGCAACGCCTTTTCAATCGCAACGTTCTGGTTGCTTATACACTGAATAAGCCGGAAGTAATTCGCATCGAGCCTCCGTTAATAATCACAAAAGAGTTGATCGATCTGGTGCTCGAGCGGTTCGAAGAATCTTTACAGGAAGAGAGCAAGCACTGATGCGCAGAATGTTCATCGATGGTGAGTTTGTCGAAAGTCTGGCAGGCGAGACTTTCGCCGTCGAGAATCCAGCAATGGAAGAAATTATTGACACCGTGCCAAGCGCACGCGGCGCAGATGCAGAAGTAGCAGTCCGGGCAGCCGTGAGAGCCCAAGACGATTGGCGTTTCGTTCCCGGCATTGAAAGGTGCGAAATGCTGCATAGAGTTGCGTGGAAGATACGTGAGCATCAGCGAGACCTTGCTACGCTTCTCACACAAGAAGGTGGCAAGCCTCTAATCGAAAACATGGATGAAGTTGAGTGGGTAGCGGCCTGTTTTGATTACTACGCCGAAGTTGGACGGCACGAATCCGGGCGCGTGATCCCTCCCGTGCAGCACAATCAGATGAACTTCGTGATGAAGGAGCCTTACGGCGTGGTGGTTTGCATTGTTCCCTGGAACTATCCGCTGCTGCTGATGTCCTGGAAGGTCGCACCTGCACTCGCGGCAGGCAACGCCGTGATTATCAAGCCTTCTGAACTTACACCTCTGTCCACGCTATTGCTTGCCGAGATTGCTTTTCAGGAATTGCCCAAAGGAATTGTGAACGTCGTCACTGGCTACGGACATGAAGTCGGCGAGCCGTTGGTCACCCATCGCGACACGCGTGTAATTGCCTTCACCGGTAGCGTTGCTACCGGAAAACGCATTGCTCAACTTGCCGCGGAACAAGTAAAGAAAGTGAACCTCGAACTTGGGGGTAACGATCCTTTTATCATCTGCGACGACGTCGATCTGGAGATCGCAGTACGGGGAGCCGTCTGGGCTGCATATCTCAACATGGGGCAGGTTTGTACATCTGGCGAACGATTCTATGTTTTTGATTCGATCGCCAACAAGTTCATTGACCGCTTTGTCGAATTCACTGGCTCGTTAAGAATAGGGGATCCGTTGGGCCCTGATGTAGACCTCGGCCCGATGATCTCTGCTGCGCAAAGAAAAAAAGTCGAGAGCAAGCTCGACCAGGTGCGCGAGATGGGCGCGACTGTACTGTGCGGTGGCAAGCGACCGGTGAATCCGGCGCGGGGTTATTATTTCGAGCCCACGGTTGTCGTCGATGTTGACCATTCTATGCCGCTGATGCGTGAAGAAACATTTGGGCCAATCGCGCCGATTATGAAAGTTAAAGACATCGACGAAGCGATCGCACTGGCGAATGATTCCGAATATGGCCTCGGGGCAAACATTCTGACGAACAAATTGGAATACGCGATCAAAGCGGCCCAACGGATTAAGGCCGGCACTTTCTGGATCAATGATCCGCTCACCGACAACGATGCCGGACCGTTTGGTGGTATGCGAATGTCAGGAGGCGGTCGCGAACTCGGAGCCGAAGGCCTCGACGAGTTTCGAGAAACTAAACACGTGCATCTTGACTACAAACTCGAGTTGAAGCCGTACTGGTATCCCTACGATTGGTCCAAGGGTCGTAAGACGGACTAACTTCTATGCGCATAATGGTACTCGGAGGCTGCGGCGCGATGGGTTCTGAAGCTACGCGCGACCTGGCCCAGACAAGCGACTTTGAAGAGATTGTTATTGCCGACGTCGACCTCGGACGAGCGCAGGCTCTTGCAGCGGAACTGGGTGGTGGTCGACTACGCGCCATGCAAGCTGATGCCGATGATGAAGTCGCTTTGACCAAAAAATTGCGCGGCTTTGATGTCATCGCCAACTGCACGACCTATCACTTCGGTATGAACGTTATTCGCGCTGCGATAGCGGCTGAGGTCAACTACGTAGATTTGGGCGGTCTATTCAACACACCGCGGCAGCTTCAACTTGACGATCTGGCACGCGACGCGGGTATCACTGCCTGCCTGGGGTGTGGCGCCACGCCTGGCGTGACTAACTTGATGGCACGGTACGCGGCTGATCAACTTGAACGCGTAGATGAGGTTCACATCGCTTTCGCCTCTTTCCGTTCGATAGCCCCGTCACCAGGACTGCTGGATACGGTGCTCGACGAATTTAGTCCCGGCAGCCAACGCTTCTTCTGGCAGGAGGGGCAGTTCATCGAAGTGCCCGCTTTTTCCGGAGCGAAGTTTGTCCGCTTCTCAGATCCTGTCGGCGAGATTGAAGTTTATTATGTGCCACATTCCGAAACGCACACAATTCATCGCTTTATAGGCAAGGGCGTGCGCGTTGTCGACGTGCGGGGCACTTGGGGTCTCGGGATCATGCGCGCGCTGCGATTATTCGCCGACTTGGGACTGACTGGGAAACTAGAAACTCAATTCAATGGCCAGTCGATCCCGACAAAGCAGTTTTTGCGCGCCCACATTCTGGAACACGCTGCTGATTTTGGCGCCGATGACGAGTGGGCGTTCCTTCTTAACGTTCAGGTGCTCGGGCAAGGCAACGGAGGCTTGCGAGAGCTTGAATATACGACGAGTCACCCGCCGCATGCCGAGTGGGGCACGGCGGCGACTGCAAAAATGACTGGCATTCCAGCATCTATCGCCGCGCAGAAACTAGCGCGCAAAGAGGTCAGCAGGAAAGGGGTACTCTCGCCGGAAGCTTGCTTTGAGCCAAGATCTTTCTTCGCCGAGTTGGCCAAAAGAGGGATTATCATCGCGCCAGTGGGTGTGTGAGGAGATTCAGGACGAGCAAAAATCATTCATCGGTTGAACACAGATTGGCAGAAAACAGGATACGTACTGCGACAGGGGGAAAGTAACAAGAAGCATTGGTAACATGGTGAACCCGCAGGGATTCGAACCCCGAACCAACAGATTATGAGACGGTTCGAAGGGCATCAACAAGGCGAGACGAAACGAGATCACTCAATATTTACCGAATCCGCAGCTGTCAAAGTTTGTCATATCTTGCTACGTCGGAACACGCCATCGCGCCATAATCGCGCCATCCCAGATCGACCCTTGGTCGCTCGGTTGCGCTGAATTCAACTCGATTGACACTGAATCGCCGGTGCAATCTTGACAAGAAAGACAGCTACTCCGCACGCAGCGCATCGATCGGGTCGACCCGAGTCGCGCGCCGAGCCGGTAAATAGCTTGCCAGCAGAGCCGAGATCAAGAGCATTCCAACGACAGCAATATAGGTCACGGGATCGGCGCTGGTTACCCCTGACAGCATTCCACTCATCAGCCGCGTCAATGCCAGCGTTAAGGGAACGCCTACAGCAGCTCCCAGCAGAGCGAGGCGCATGCCGTTTCCGATTATCAAACGGAAGATCTCGCGTTTGTCTGCGCCAAGCGCGACGCGGACGCCGATCTCGCGAACACGCTGCTCGACACTGTACGCGAGGATTCCGTAGAGTCCGAGAGCGGCGAGGAAAAACGCGATGCTCGCAAAGAAGGACATCACGAGAGTAGTGAACCGCGGCTGGCCGGAGGCTTTCGACACGATCTCAGACATTGGCTGGACGTCCGCCAGCGGCAGTCCAGAATCGATGGCTGCCACCGCCGCACGTGCCGATGCGGTGATTGCAGTCGGATTCCCTGGCACACGGACGATGAATGTCATCGCACGTCCCTCGTATTGAGGCCGAGGCGCCTGCGCAAGGGGAACGTAAACGACGGGCGGGGCCGGCTCGCTGACCCCAATCGACCGGACATCACCAACGATGCCGACGATCTCAATGGGATGGCTTGTTTCCTTCGGGTAGTAACGAATCGTTTTTCCGATCGGATCATCGCCGGACCAGTACAGACGCGCGGTGGTCTCGTTGATGACTGCGACGAATGGACGCCCGACGACGTCGCCTTCGGCGAGAAGTCTTCCGCGCTTCAACGAAATGCCGAGGGCGCGAAACATTCGCGGCGTAGCCATCAAGTAGCGCGCGTTCCACGCCGGCGCCCCAGGCATGGGTGCGGGCCGGCCTTCAATAACGAAGTCGTCAGGCGGTCCTGCCCACACCAGTGGAAGGGCTGAAATGGCGCCCGCAACCTCGACGCCGGGAGTTGCAGCGAGTTGGTCCTCGATCGCAGCCAATCTCCTCCGCGCAGCGGCGGCGTCGCGTTCGCGACCGGCTGGAATGAACACGCTAAAGGTCAGCGCGTGATCCGGTTCAATGCCCAGGTCGACTTGCTGCAGCCGCTGATAGGACCGAATCAGGAGAAGCGCGCCGACCAGCAGGATCACGCTCAATGCAAGCTGGCTGATCACGATTGCGGAACGGGCGACTACAGCGCGGCGGGACGATGTCGCTGTGCGGGAGTCGGTTCTCAGGATTTCCTGCATCCGCACTCCGGTCGCGTGCAGGGCGGGGACAAAGCCGACCAGGAACCCGGCCACGATGACCAGAGCGAACGTGTACATCAGAGTTGAGTAGTCGATC
>DATFWM010000264.1:0-2878 GCA_035259295.1 Blastocatellia bacterium
GGTTTTCACCTGACTCATCAGAGCGTAGCCCCGCGATTGAACCGTCTCGCCGAGGTGGGCGGGCGCGATCGGGCCAAACATCGCGTTGAAATCGCTTGCGTCCGTGTGTTTGCCGGTTGCGATGATCAGCCCGCCGCCACGCTCGACGAAAGCCTTCAGCGCAGATGCGAGTCCCGCGTTCATGCCCGACGCGTCGTTCACAATCGCCACTCGGTAGGAATCAATCTCTGTTGGACTGGTGCTACCCGGGGTCTTAACGGTCAGCGCGTGCTGGTTGTTCTCACCTGCCGCGAGCGACTGCTGAAGAAAGAAACTCTCGCTGCGGCCGCGGGGTGGAGTCTCGATCGCAAGCACCCGAGTCTGGTTCTCGCGCCTGATCGTGAAGAAGAACTTGTTGTCTAGCGGGAAGTTGTCGCCGGTGATCTCGACCGTCGCGCGGTTCGATCCTTCAGGAACATTGAATCCAGTGAACTCGACGTTCTGCGTTCCTCCCGCACCGAGCTTCAATGGACGCCGCTCGGCGGGGAGATCGTTGAGCTTCAGCTCGATAGCCGCATCCACATCATCTGCGCTGAAGTTGCTCACTCGCGCAACGACCTTGCCGGCGTATTTCTGAACGTAAACGACAGGATCGGCGGTAACCGCAGTCACCGCGATGTTGGCGGCCTTGGGATCTGACACGTCAATTGGGAAGAGCTTCACATCGGGAGCGAGTTTGACAGGCGGGGCAGAGCGGTTCCAACCCGTGTCTTGAAAATCAGAGATGAGATAGATTCGATGCTGACCGCGCCCAGCGTCTTTCAAGATCGCGTCAGCGGCTTGAATGGCTTGAAGGTAATCCGTCGAATCAAGCCCCGGCTGAGCTTGATTAACGACCGCGATTGCTTCGCTGCGGTCAGCCTTCAATGGCATAAGGATTTGATAGCTCTTCGAAAAGAGCACAATCGCAAGCTGTTCGTCAGACGCCGCATCATTAATCATGTTGCGAGCCGATTGCCGCGCACGATTGAACACGTCGCCGTAACGCATGCTGTAGGAGCCATCAATCAGGATCACGGTGCTTGTGTGCTCGCCTGACGCGGAGACCGGAGTTGATCCGGTGAAGTAAGGCCTCGCGAAAGCGAACGCCAAAAGGAGCAGCGCCGCGCATCGCATCGCGAGCAGCAACAGGTTGCGAAGCTTTCGTCGGCGGATAGTTTTTTGCTCGATCTTGCGGAGGAACATCAACGATGGGAATTGGACGCGCGGCGCGCGAGTTCGCCGAACGAGATGGACCAGCACCGGCACCGCCGCGGCGATTGCTCCGAGAAGAAAGATTGGATTCAGAAATGCCATAACTAATCACGGGACATCAGATCGCTGTCGTCCTCAGCGACTTCCCAACCGTAGACTTCCTTGGCGAGGTCCGGCCCGAGCCATAAAACGCCGAATCTCTTTCTGATCTCATCCTCGTCCGCTTGTGGATAACGCAACCTCAGGTTTTCCTTTATCGATTCACGCCAGGCATGAGTAAGCTCACCGACCTGTTGAAATTTTTTCCAAACTGGCGTAGCACGCACCTCTTCAATTGATTGGGATGCGATCTTCGCCTTCAACTCTTCATAGGCTTTGGTGCGTTCCATAGACTCACCTCTATCCAAACTGCGAGCGCCGAGCCAAATACGCGAACAACGCTGCGTCAAGCGGCTCGGACGTTCGGTGCAACTCGTAGTCAATTCGATTGCGAGCCGCTCCTTCAGTCAGCGAATCGATGTGCGAGCGAACCCTCTTCAGGTACTCATCGCGCAAGACATCGGGTAGCACGTGAAGCTGTTCTTCGGTCTCGCTGTCTTCAAGCACCACCGGCTCGATGAAATCGAAATCAAGCTCTTGCTTGTCCAGCACGTGAAACACGATCACGTCGTTGCCTCGAAAGCGCAGATGCTCGAGCCCGTCGATGATCTCGTCGGGCTCATCATATAGATCAGAGATAACCACGATGATCGCTCGTCGCGTGAGCAGCTCAGCCGTGCGATGCAGGAGTTCGGCAATCGTGGTGCCGCGACCGGGCGCCAGCCGCTCGATCACTCCGAGAATCGTCCGGAGATGACCCGAGCGCGACCCGGGCGGCACGTGTTCGATAACTTTCTCATCGAACGCGACGAGCCCGACCGAATCGTGTTGCCTTACGCCAAGGAACGCGAGCGACGACGCGAGGTATTGCGCGTACTGGAGCTTGGTTACTTCGCCGCTCGCGTAACCCATCGACGCGCTCGAATCGACGAGCAAGTGAATCTGCGCGTTGGTGTCGCCTTGATATTTCTTAATGTACAGCCGATCGGTTCGAGCGAGCAGCTTCCAATCGAGATGGCGCAAATCATCGCCGGGCATGTAAGGCCGATGCTCGGCGAAGTCGGTCGAGAATCCAAGATAGGGCGAGCGATGAAGCCCCGCGATAAAGCCTTCGACGACCGAGCGCGCGATGAGCTCAAGCGAGCTTATGCGCGCGAGGACTTCGGGCGCGAGAAAGCGGGTGCCAACTTGTTCACCGGAGACCTGAACCATCCGTTCTATACCATTCGGTTACTCGCCGCAAAGACTTAGATGTGAAAATGGAATTCTATTTGGCCGATGACTTTTATTGGTCTGCCTTGGTAAATCGTTGGAGAAAACTTCCAGTCCCAAGCAGCGTTTAACGCAGCCTCTTTCGCATTCGAATTGACAACAGGATTCTTCCTCATCAAGGCCGAGAGAATATCCGCGTCCAAGACCAACTGAGGCGCCGTCATGAGGCACTTCTTTCTGTGAAGAAATCACTTCTGTCCAAGCCTATCCGCTCTATCTCATTCAATTCGTCATCGGAGAGTCCCTCGTACACTTGCGCTTCCAATTCGATCAA
>DATFWM010000265.1:0-5935 GCA_035259295.1 Blastocatellia bacterium
TAAGAAAGGCGACGGATTCAAGATCGGCACGACAGCGGGTGGGCACGACTTGACCATTTCGCCGGGACGAATCTACGCCGACGGCATGCTGTGCGAGCTGGAAGCGCAAACGACTTATGCCTCACAGCCTTACCTTCCGAATCCCGATTTCACGAGCTCGATCAGCAGTCCGCCGGCGAGTCCGCCGACAAGCCCGCCCAGCGCATCGAGGAGTCTGAGCCTCGACAAAGATGGTGTTTATCTTGTCTTTCTGGACGCGTGGAAGCGTGAGATCACGGCGCTCGATGATCCGCTCATTCGTGAGAAGGCACTCGGTGGGCCTGACACGACAACGCGACTGCAAAACGTTTGGCAGGTGAAACTGTTGCGCGTCGCCGACACACCCACAAGCCCGCCGACGAGCCCGCCCGGCAAAGTGACTTGCGAAACCGACTTCGCCGAGTTCGACAAGTTCATTGCGGCAAGCGACGGAAAACTGAAAGCGCAAACAAAGCCTCCCGATCCTCAAAAAGATCCGTGCTTGCTGCCGCCGACGGCCGGCTACACTCGGCTGGAGAACCAACTCTATCGCGTCGAAGTTCACAAAGGCGGGACGCGTGACGTTGCGACGTTCAAGTGGTCACGCGACAACGCATCGGTTGAAACGTCAATTCAGAAAATAGCCGGCTCAGTGGTGACGGTCTCGGACCTTGGAAAGGATGAGGTCTTGGGTTTTGCTGCTAATCAGTGGGTAGAAATCGTCGACGACGAGTCTACACTGAAGTCCACGCCGCACTCGCTGGTTCAGATCGACCCGCCCGCTGAGACCACCCGCAAGATCACGATGAAGCAACCGCCTGGGCCGATCGATATGAAGCTGCATCCCAAGCTCCGGCGATGGGACCAGACGGGAGCGGACGCGACGGGCGACGGCGTGAAGCTGAACTTAGCCGATTGGATAGAACTGGAAGGCGGCATACAAGTCGCCTTCTCGACAGGAAGTTATCGCTCTGGCGACTACTGGTTGATCCCCGCGCGGACCGCGACCGGCGATATCGAGTGGCCGCCGTATCAGGTTCCGAACACGAATCCAACCCCGCAGCCGCCGTTCGGCATCAAGCATCACTACTGCCGACTCGCGCTGCTCCAGGTGACGGGCGGCGTTCCGAGCTTAATCGAGGACTGCCGCGAGAAGTTTCCGCCGCTGACCGACATCTGCGCCGAGGACGTGTGCTTTGATAATACTAACTGCAAGCTGCCCGGCGCTCAGACCGTGCAGGAGGCGATCGATCAACTCTGCCAGGGGCGCGAGCGCGAGCCTGGCATTCACATCACCGCCGTCACTCTACTCACCGGCGCGGCTCTGCGCAATGATACCGATGTGCCGGTGACCGCCTTCGCGCGTGGGCTGCGCGTGCTCTGCGATGTCAATCTCGACCAAGGGTCGGTGCAGCAAAAGCCCGTCTGTTTTGTCACGCTGGAGCTGCCTTTCCCGTTCAACAGCGCGGACCGCCAATTGTGGGGCGACGCGGTGATCGGGTTCCAACCGCTGATCTTGGCGGCGGAGGTGAACTCAGACAACAATGCCATCTTCTGGGCGCCGAGCGGAGAGACGCAAGCCTGGCTCCTGCAGCGGCTGTTCGCCATGATGACTGAATTCAAGCGCGGCAATCGCGTGTTGGCACATCTCACGCTCAAGGGAAATTTCATCTGGGCGCAGCAGGACCCGAACTTGTTTCTGGACGGGGAAGCCTTCGGGGTGCAGTTGGCTCAAGCCGGCAATACTGACGTTCGGCTGCCAAGCGGCGACGGGCGACGGGGCGGTGACTTCGAGATGTGGTTCTCGCTGGTGCCGCCGGCCGCGCCGCAACTCTTGAAGATCAACCGCGTGCAGATTCTCAGCACCGGCCCGAACATCGCCAACCCCACACCGGTAGTCCTGGGAGCGCTAACCACCTTCAACCCGCCGCGCATCGGAGTACCGTTCACGCCCACCGCGCCGCCCAACGCTATTGAAGCGCAGTTCACCGCGCCGCCCGACCAGGCGACGGTCGTGGCTGGTCAGAGTTTCATAGTGCAAAGCGCCGGCGGCGCAGTGGTGCCGGGACAGATTCTCTTCACTCCGGATAATAGGACCGTGCGCTGGGTGGCGCAGGTTGCGGGCGCGGCGGGGCTGCCGCCGGGCACTTACCGCGTCACGCTGCGGGGCAACGTCATCGCGTCGCAGGGCGGGCTGCTGGACGGCGAGCTGATTGGGTTGCCTTCGGGCAACAACACGCCCGGCGGAGACGCCGTCTTTGACCTGGCGATCGGATAGTCGGAGCGACACGAACTGCAACAGGCGTGAGCGGCTATCAACGAGCAGAAGCTCACGTGGGAGCGCAGAAAGCAGAACGGAACAAGTCAGCCCGTGTCATGTTTTATCTAACCGTGGCGAGCACCAGCCGCCGGGATTACTGCCACGCCGTCTGGCTCGATGTAATGTGAAGATGTCCTATGCTGGCTCACAACCGCCTGTGTCCTGTGTGATGCCGACCGCGGATCGGCGATCCTGCGTGCCGCTCGCGATCCGATGCTTTCAGAGGCAGGACTATCAAAACAAGGAACTCGTCATACTGGACGATGGCGACGAGAGCGTCGCTGATCTCATACCCGATGACCCCCAGATCCGTTACCAGCGCGCGCCGCGGTGTGGGACGCTGGGCGAGAAACGCAATGAGTGCGTGATCGCAAGCCGAGGCGACCTGATAATGCATTGGGATGACGACGATTGGATGGCGCCATACCGAATCAGCTATCAAGTCGAAGCGCTGCTCGGTGAAGGAGCCGAAGTCTGCGGTCTTCAGCGAATGCTTTTCTGCAAGCAAGACACCGGCGAGGTTTGGCTTTACGAGTACCCGGACAATCTACGCCCCTGGCTTGCCGGGGGCTCGCTCTTGTACACGCGGGACTTCTGGCGGCAATCGCCGTTCCCAGGCATTCAGGTCGCCTCGGATACGCGTTTCGTGTGGGACCGACAGATGGCCCGACGCGTCGCCGTGCCCGATTACAAGTTCTACGTGGCGATGATACACGCCGGCAACACTAGCCCAAAGAACTGTAGCGGACCTTACTGGACGCGTTGGCCCGGCAGTCTGCAGAGCGTCATGGGCGCGGATTACGATGACTATCAGAGCTTTTCTGCCGAGGTTGTTAGCTCTCGCCAAGCGATGGTTCGCGCAGCCGAGTCAGCTTCCGAGGACAAGCCCCGGCCAGCGGCTCAATACGGCCCTCGCGGCGGCGGCAAAGGACCGAAGGTGTCATGTATTCTCGCGACTGGCGATCGACCTGCTTTCACGCGCCAGGCCATCCGATGTTTCTTGCGCCAGACGTTCGATGATTCCGAGCTGATCGTCGTCGATGATGGCAAACAATCCGTGTCAGAACTCTGTGACGGCCTCTTCCGCGTTCGTTACATTCGACTCGACTCACCGACTCCGCTTGGACGCAAATTGAACACCGGCATCGAGCAATCAAGCGGTGCGATTATTCAAAAATGGGATGACGATGATTTCTATCAACACGGTTTTCTTGCGCGCTCGGTTGACGCGCTGGAAGCGCAGAACGAAGACTGGACGGTTGTGACTTGGGATTGTTTCTCGATATTGATGGCCGGCGAAACCCGCGTGCGTTATTCAGGTCACGGTTGGACGACCGGCGCGACGCTTTGCTTCCATCGTGAACTTTGGGAGCGCGGCAAATTCAGAGATGAGCCGAGCCGCGTGGACTCCTGGTTTATAGAGGATCACGCGCCGCGACTCATCAAGGTGTGCGCTCCGGAGCTGATTATGGTTGTTCGCCACGGACAGAATACATGGAAACGATTGAGCAGCGGTCTCTCTGTTGATGATTACTTTGGATCCCTACCGACGCACAATAAATCGCTCAACGATCTGATCGAACCGATTGATCGCGCTTTTTATTGTTCGTTGAGGAGCGACGGGTCGCGATGAGAATCGGCTACGTGCTCACAGCCTTCTCGCCACTCCCCGAGGCCTTCATCAGGCGCGAGGTCCTCGCGCTCTGCGATGAAGATCATCGCGTCTTCGTCTATGCGGATCGAGAATATTACGACGACGAGGCGCCCGAACCTTCGCATCCAAACCTGACCGTCAGGCAGGTCCCGCTGAGCAACGGCGCGGCAGCGTTGCATCGAGCCGCGCTCGAGGATGGCGTAGAACATTTGCATGGCAGCTTGATGAGCGCTGCACATCGCGCCGCTTTCGCCGCCGCGCGGGCATTGCGAGTACCATTCACGCTCAGGGTCTATAGCGGCCACGATATCTTCACTAAACGTGATCCGGAGCTCTATCGCTCGGCCTCGAATGATCAGCTTTGCGCCGGCATCGTCGTCGAAGATCCTTTCATGTGTGGTTGGATGGCTGAGCAGTTTGGCGTTGCTCGAGACAAGCTCGCTATTGTCCCTAACTGCTTCGATCTCGATATCTATCGCCTGAGCGAGAAGCGCACTCCGGGCGAACGAGTGGTGATTCTTTCCATCGCCCGCTTCGTACAGAAGAAGGGCTTGATCTATCTTATTGAAGCTTTCAACCAACTCTGTGCCGCTCGCCAAAACGCCGAGCTTTGGCTGGTTGGCTACGGCCCTGAAGAGAACCGCTTGCAACAAGCGGCATCTGGCAACGAACGCATCAAATTCCTGGGCCGGTTGTCCGAAGAAGAGACGCGCCGCGTCTACGCCAGCGCGGATATTTTTTGTCTTCCCTGCGTGAGGACGGCGAACGGCGATGCAGACGGCATACCGACGACAATCCTCGAAGCGATGGCGTTCGAGCTCCCGGTGGTCAGCACGAAGCTTCTCTCGACACCCTGCTACGTGGCCCACGGGAGAAATGGTCTGCTCGTTCCGCCAGGCGACGTCGGTTCATTGGCTGACGCGCTTGAGCGCCTATGCGTGGACCGTGATCTGCGTGAAGACCTGGGCAGAGCGGGCCGTACCGACACTCTTGAAACTTGCGACATCAGACTCCAAGTCAAGCGCCTGCAACAGATTTTCATTGACCGGCGGTTGGTCGACTGGCGCCTGAAGCTCGCCGAGCTTGACCGGCAGCGCCTCGTCTACACAACGGAGCGCCAAAGTTATTACACGGAATGTCGCGAGCGCGCCGCCAACTTCTTTCGGCCGCTCAAAGGCAAGGTGCTCGACATCGGGTGCGGTTCCGGCAAACTCAAGTCTCACTTGGGGACGGATGCTGAGTATTTCGGTTGCGACCCATTCTCCAGAAACGTGAGCGGCGCTTTTCCGTTTGCGGCCGCGCGGGCGGAAACATTGCCCTTCAATGATAACTCATTCGATATGGTTGTGTTTTACGCTGTGCTGATTCACGTATTGGATGTTGACAGCGCGCTTGCGGAGGCCGCCCGCGTCCTTAAACCAGGCGGGCATCTCTGCTTGCAGGAGTGCTACGACGATATGAATCCGATTCATATGAACCGCTTCTCAGTCGCAAGTCTGCAAAAGCGAGTGTCGGAGCATTTCAACGTCACGCGCGTTCAGCCGGCCAACGAATATCTCGTGATGATGGTCGCCGAAAAGCCCCCAGCCGTTGGAGTCGATAGCTCGTCTGCGTTTCAGGATGAAGAGAGAGCGAGTACTCAACATTGTAATACGCAAGCATCCCTCGCCAGCATTTGCATCACTACATACAATCGCGCGGAGCTTGTTAGAATGTGTGTTGATTCCGCGCTCCGACAAACTTACCCAAACGTCGAGGTTGTTGTTGTTGACGACGGATCAACCGACGATACGCGCCAAGTGCTCGAGAGCTACGGCTCGGCTATTCACGTCGAGTACAATGACAACAATCGTGGCAAGGCCTTTTCTAAGAACCGCGCTCTGAAGACGTCGTCAAGTGAAGCGCGGTATGTCGGCGTGCTCGACAGCGATGATTATTACGAT
>DATFWM010000266.1:0-8262 GCA_035259295.1 Blastocatellia bacterium
CAGAATCCTTGATCCCAGAATTGTCGGCAACGAACACTACGACGTAGCCCAGGAAATAAAGCGAATACTCCAGCGCTACAAGGACCTTCAAGACATCATCGCTATTCTCGGAATAGACGAGCTCTCGGAGGAGGATAAGCTCACGGTTGCCCGCGCGAGAAAGATCCAGCGGTTCCTCTCTCAGCCTTTCCACGTAGCGGAGCAGTTCACTGGATTGGAAGGGAAGTTCGTGACTCTGGAAGATACTGTTCGCGGTTTCAAGGAGTTGATCTCCGGTGAACATGACGATCTTCCCGAGCAAGCATTCTTTCTGGTCGGTGGTATAGACGAGGCGGTTGAGAAAGCCAAGACCATTTAGTCTAAAGCGGATCCAAAAATGCCGGAACTAATTCATCTCGAAGTTGTGACTCCCGAACGAAAGGTGTTTGAAGCCGAGGTCGAGCGCGTAGAGGTTCCGGGTCTAGACGGAGAACTCGGCTTTCTCCCGGGCCACGCCGAGCTGGTGTCGCTGCTCAAACCCGCCGGCCTGCTAAGTTATCATATTGCTGGCGAGACCGGAGAAATGGCCATCGCGGATGGATTCGTCGAGGTCAGCGCCGATCGCGTAACCGTGCTTGCCAATAAGGCGTCGCGTCCCGAAGACATCGACCTGCCGCGAGCACTCAAACTCAAGCAGCGCGCCGAGGAAGAGATGCAGCGCGCTCTGGCGGACCCGGACGCCGACATAGTGCGCGCGATGATCGAACTCGAGCGCACATCCATCGAGCTCACCGTCGCAGAAAAGGCTAAGTAAAGCGAGGGTTTTTTCTGTATTGTTTATCACTGTGCAAGATTCGTGTTGTTTTTTTTTCAAACGCATGCTAATCTTGGCCGGTCGTTCGGCTGGCTAAGACTTTAATCCTTGACTTCCGTCAACTGTCTGTTTCGATCGCTCGCGTTTAGTGATGGGCGCGTAGCGGACGGTGGGTCCTCGGACAATGCACACGGATTTACTTTCATCAATCCTCGAAGCGATATCAAAGCGCGTAAACCAGCAAAGCTTCAACATGTGGTTCAAACCCATATCCTCTGCTTCACACGACGATACGAGTGTCTATCTGGCGGTCCCAAGCGAGGTCTTCCGGGATTGGATAAACAACAACTATTTCGATGTTCTCGAAGAATCGGTACACGAGGTCGGTCTGGACTCCTACCAGGTGAGATTTACTATCTCGGAGACCAAGCCAGCCGAAACGAATCGGGATGAAAGTGTTGGTAATGCTACATATATGGTTAAGGCGGCGGCAGCCGGCGCGCCAAGTTTCGCAGCTGATGCGGTAAGAACCTTGCAAGCGGAGCCGGTTGAGTTCTCGCTCAACCCCAAGTACACTTTCGATACTTTTGTCGTTGGCTCCTGCAACCAGTTTGCGCATGCCGCATCTCTAGCAGTAGTGGACATGCCGTCAAAGACTTACAATCCGTTGTACATTTACGGCGGCGTCGGTCTGGGTAAGACTCATCTCATGAACGCGATTGGCCACGCGATAAAGCAGCGTAACAAGAGCCTTCGTCTCACTTATCTTTCATCCGAGCGCTTCATGAACGAGTTGATCAATGCCATCAGATACGACAAGACGATAATGTTCAGGGACAAATACCGCAACATCGACGTGCTGCTGATGGACGACATCCAGTTTCTAGCAGGCAAAGAGCGAACGCAGGAAGAATTCTTTCACACCTTCAACGCCCTCTACGACGCGCAGAAGCAGATCGTAATATCGAGCGACTGCCCGCCCAAAGAGATTCCCACGCTCGAGGAGCGGTTGCACTCCAGATTTGAATGGGGCTTGATTGCAGACATCGCACCGCCGGACCTGGAAACCAAAGTAGCTATTCTAAAGCGAAAGGCTGAACTCGAACGGATAAACCTGCCCGATAACGTTGCTCTATTCATAGCCAGCAAGATCAAGTCAAACATTAGAGAGCTTGAAGGATCGCTGGTAAGGCTGACCGCTTACGCATCGCTGAAGGGCGTGGCAATGGATCTGGATCTAGCCCAGGAAGTTCTTAGGACGCTAATCACGGAAGAGGCCAGCGGCGTTTCCATTGATCTCATCCAAAAGACGGTTGCGGGCCGCTATTCGCTGAAAGTTGCCGATCTGAAATCGAAGAACAACTCCAGGAGGGTTGCGCTTCCACGCCAAGTCGCGATGTACTTGTGCAAGATTCTCACCAAGGCGAGTCTTCCTGAAATAGGGCGCGAGTTCGGCGGAAAGCACCACACGACGGTCCTTCATAGCGTGAACAAGATTGCCCAGCTTTACGAGAAAGACTCTGATTTTCACAAATCTATCAACAGTCTAATCACTGATTTGAAATGACCTACTCAGACTTTTCCACAATATCTGACTCGGCGTTCTCTTTGTGTTGGTGGAGACGGAGGCAGTCAAAGCTTCAAGACCGTATCGCATTTTCTTATCAACATGATTTCCACATATCCTTGCACAGCAATACAAGGCAACTCGCTCTTTTCTTTTCAGTCAGTTAGTTTGAGATATCCACTTTTGCACAGGCTCTACTACTTGTGCTAAGAAAATATCTGATCTTATCGAGTTACAGCAGACTTCAGTTGCGAGGATCGTACGGAGGCATTGGATATGCAATTTGTCGTCAGCAAGGCTTCTCTATTGAAGGAGCTGAACCTTCTCCAGGGAATCGTCGAGAAGAAGAGCACAATCCCGATTTTGTCGAACGTGCTGATTGAAACGACGAACGGCTCGACAATTTCTTTGGTGGCGACGGATCTGGATGTGTCTCTTCAGACGGAGTGCGCCGCAGAATCAAGTCGACCGGGTTCGATCGTCCTGCAAGCGCGAAAACTGTTTGACATCGTAAGAAGTCTGCCCGAAGCCGAGATCAGTTTCACCAAAGAAGATAACGACTGGGTGAAGGTCGTTTGCGCATCGTCGCAGTTCAGAGTGGTCGGCCAGGCGAAAGAGCACTTCCCCTCAACTCCGAAGTCCGAAAAGGGCGGTGTCATGATTCCCTCGCCGGTGATTAATGGGTTAATCAACCGAACTGCGTTTGCGATTACCCAAGAGGAATCGCGATATGCGCTGAACGGCGCGCTGCTTTTGCTCAGCGAAGCGAAGCTACAGATGGTGGCAACCGATGGCCATCGGCTGGCGCTGGCCTCAAGCGATATCCCGGAAGACCGCGCGGATAATCTGAGAGTAATAATACCAAAGAAGACGCTGATCGAGCTTGCCAAGCTGACCGCCGGAGTCGAAGACGACCTGGAGCTGTCTCGAGACGAAAACCATTTATACTTTGAGATACAGAATCGTCACTTGACTTCGCGGATGCTAGCTGGACAGTTCCCAAATTACGAGCTTGTATTGCCCAAGAACAATGACAAGTCGATTACGCTCAACGTTGACAAGTTGAGCCAGGCCATAAGACGCGCGGCGTTGATGGCTGACGAGCGGAGTCACGGTGTTAAGGCTGACCTCGGCTCCGGCAAGCTGAGCATAACTTCGCAGAGCGCCGACGTCGGCGAGGCGAAGGAAGAGATTCCGCTGGACTACGCCGGCGAAAATCTCAGCATCGGGTTCAACGCGCAATATCTACTAGATTTTCTCGGAGTGGTAGGAACGGACGAAGTGACGCTCGAGCTCAAGGACGAGCAGAGTCCAGCTCTGATGCGGCCGTCTGGCGAAGACGCGTCGGATTATAAATACGTTGTAATGCCGATGAGGCTGCTTTGATCGGACATTCCCAACGCCATGCCTAGAGTTCCTGGCAAACGAGTCCTGATAGTCGATGACAACAAATCGATCCGCGAAATGGTTGCTGATTACCTGGCTGCAAAAGGTTACCAGGTGCTTCAAGCTGCCGATGGCATCAAAGGGTTGGACTACGGGCTCTCCGCGTCCAACGACGTCATAGTCCTGGACGTGGTAATGCCCGGTCTTGACGGCGTAAGGCTGTGCCAAACATTGCGGGAAAACGGCGTGACGATTCCTATAATAATGCTCACCGAAAAGTCCGGTATTGCGGATAAGGAAGCCGGCTACAACGCCGGAGTTGATGATTATCTCGCCAAACCTTTCAGCGCGCGCGAGCTGGAGCTTAGAATCGAGGCGATTCAAAGGAGAGCACAGAGCGCTTCAAAACGACCGGGAGAGAAGGTAGTCAGGCTCGGCGAACTGGAAATTGATCTGACCAGACACAAGGTCCAGGTCGAAGGTAAGGATGTTTCGCTGACGCCGATTGAGTTCAACATCTTGAAGCTTCTCGCGTCAACTCCGGGCCGGGTATACTCACGGCAGGAATTGCTCAACGCGGTGTGGGACACAGCTTACGAAGGGTACAAACGCAACATTGATCCTCACCTCACGAGGCTTCGAACGAAAATCGAAGTGGACCCCAGGAGGCCAAAATACATCCTAACGGTCTGGGGTTTTGGATACAAATTCAACGACGCGCTGTCGTGAAGCGACGGTCGTGATGCGCAAGCCGAAGCGATTCTTGCCCCCGCCGGTCGAATACGGTATCTTTAAAGCTTGCAAGCAACTTCTTGAAGTCCCGCTGATGGAAGTCTGTCGAAGGAATCCAGCACGAGCAGGATGTGACTATAAACTGATTGACCTGAGCTGTCACTTTGTTAGCGACCGATGAAGCTTGCCGAGAAGCCCAGCCCAAAAGCAGCAGATGAGCACGGCATCAGCGAGGCCGCTGTCGCCACGGACCGCGCGCCGTTTCAATCGGCAGATCTTGGCGGGTTCGACCAGGACCAGCGGGCCAGGCCGGCCGCGCGCGGCGGAAGGACTTGGTGGGTTCTTGCCGCGGTTTCTGCCCTGGTGCTGACCGCGCTCACCGTAGCGGCCTTCTATCTTGCAACCAGAAAGCCATCGACGGTCGATCAGGTAGTCATCCTTACTGTGCCTTCCGGGGCAGAGATAAAACTGGATTCGCAGGACTATGGGCACTCTCCAGTGAAGCTTGAGCGATTGAAGATTGGAACTTACACGCTGACTATCACGAAAGAAGGATTCGAGCCGATTGTCGAGCCGATAACCGTGATCGAGTCGGGCCTGTTCGATTACAAGCTGAAGCCGGTGCTACCGTCCGAGGCGATCGGGCTTTCTACCGAGGAACAGCTCAAGCAGTTTCAGCAACGCGCAGAAGAAGCATTCGCGCGGGGCTTCTATGGATTGCCTTATGAAGGCAGCGCGCTTTATTTCGCCGACCTTATCAAAAGCTACGACGCGAATAATAGTTTTGCCCTCGATATGCGCGAGCGCGTGCGCAAGGCGGCACACCAATCAGCCCAGACGGCCGTCGCGCGCGGAGACCTCGCGCAGGCCCAGGAGATCTATCGCTTCTTGACCGAGAACTATTCGGATGATGAAGAGGCGCGAGTGGGCGCGGGAAAGGTTGAGTCTCAACTCGCCGCGCGGCGTGGCGAGCTTCGGGAGTTGGTGCGCAAGGCAGATGAAGCTTTGAAAGCCGGCCACCTGACTGACCCGCCCCGCGCAAGCGCTTACTACTACTCCAAGCAAGCGCTTGCCATCGATCGCCAGAACGAGAGGGCGCGCCAAATCAGCAATCAGGTGAAAGAAACACTTGCGACCGCCAGTGAGCAAGCTTACGCGCGGGGTGACGCCGATGCGGCGATAAAACAATTCGAGCAAGCGGCACAACTGTTCCCGGAGGACAAGCAGCTCCGCAGCCGAGCTCGCGAGATCCAAGCCGCGCGCGCGGAGCAAACAGCTAAAGCCAATGATCCGGGCGCGCGGAGGGTCCGAGGGCTTGATGAATATCGGAAGGGAAACTTCGGCGATGCGATACCCGATCTTGAGAGCGCGCTTACACAAGGACAAGGCGGCGCCGAGGTAATCTTCGCGCTCGCCCGCTCGCACCAGATGAAGGGTCATTACGATCAGGCGACATCCTATTTTCGCAGTGTCCCGGCCGCAGCCGGCGACGCTTATGTATCTTCGATAGCCGCATTGGGAGAGATCGCGTACGCGAAAGGCGACAGTGCAACCGCTGTCGAGCGATACAAGGAAGCTCGACAGTTGGGCGGGAGCGCGCTCTATACGGTGCCGATGCTTGAAGACAAGATCGAAGTGATTGAGAAGCGCCAGCGTGAAAAGGCTGCCGAACCGACTCCGTTGACGATCAACGTTAGACATCTTCACGGACTGTTGGGAGGTTCTGACAGCGGTACCCTGACTGTCAGCGCATCGGGCGTCGTTTACGAAGGCAGGGATGATCATTACTCGTACAATCTCAGCGCAGTGCAGGTACGGGTCACGAAGGACGAGATGGTCATTCAGGTTGGAAAGGACTCTCAGAAGTTCAAAGTTGCTCATGCGGATGCCGAACGTTTCCGCGAAATGCTTACCAAATATCAGGGACGATGAAAACCAGAGCTTACCCGCGCGGGGAATTGATTCTTACAAAAACTCTTGTATAGTTGCTGAGTCACCCACGAGGTGACGAACGAGCGAAATCGAACCAGGCGCTCAAGCTTCCTTTAACTGACTTTGTGTGCCGGTGTATGACTCTTTCGCGTGCTCAGCTATAAGTTGCGAAATCTCGCTGGCGACCGCGGAAGGCACACACACGCGATCGATCCGATAGCCGCGCATCCCTCGCACCACTTCTGACACTTCGCTGATTTCACGTAGAGGAGAACCCGAAGCAGGCTCGATGTATATGAGGCTGTTCGGGTCAACGCCGACCGGTGAGTAATCGCCGTAATAGGGAACGTCAGCCGCCCGATCGGTGACCAGATAATAACTCGGATCGAAGCCGTGTCGTCTCACTACTTCTTCGGCCTCCGCCCAAAACGGATCCGAGGCTTCAGCGCTGAGGTCGATTGCTTTGAATAGTCTTCGGTGGATAAGGCGGTTTGCCAGATCCGCGAGCGTCTCATCATCGTCGCGCGTCCACTCCTTCACGCGAAAGAAAACGTCCGTGTCATCGAGCTGGAGGTACTGGCTCGCATCCACCTCTTCGCCCAGCAACATCTTCTCGAACACAGAACCAGGAATCTGGAACCTCAATCCGCCGCGCTGCATCAAAAGACGCGCGCGATTCAACGCCGAAATCAGAACTGCTTCCGCCGAGCGAAGCGTGCGATGAAAGTAGACTTGGCGGAACATGTAGTAACGCGCTTGAAGATATTCCTCCACCGCGTAAAGCCCCTTGGACTCCACGTAAACGCGATCACACTCGTGATCGACTCTCAACGCGTGCAGCACCCACTCCAGGTCGTACACGCCATACTTCGCGCCGGTCATCAAGCTGTCGCGAAGCAGATAGTCCATCCGGTCGCAATCGAGCTGCGAAGAGACGAGTTGCCATATGAACGCCGGCGAGTAGTCGTGTTGATACAATGAGGCGAGTCGCTCCGGAAGCTGGTTATCGTAGCCGCGAAGTATCTGGTTGACCTCAGTTGCGGGATCCAAAATTATTCGCCGGGTCCAATCTTCGTGATGAAACCGAAACACTTTCTCGACAACATGCGAGAGCGGGCCGTGGCCAAGATCGTGGAGCAGGGCGCCTGCGCGACCAACGACACGCGCCTCATCGGTGATCTTGTGATGCGAGGCCAGCAGGTCGAGCGCCCGAGTCATCACGTGCATCACTCCGATCGAGTGAGTGAACCTGCTGTGCTCGGCGCCCTGGTAGGTGAACATGGCGAGCCCGAGCTGTCTGATCCGGCGCAGCCGCTGAAACTCCGCCGAGTCGATCAAATCGACCAACAGCCTATCTTCAGGCACAGACTCGTCCAGGGTGATGATGTTATGAAGCGGATCGCGATAATTCCGTTGAGGCACCGTTGACCTCACCACAAGGACAGATGTTGTGAATGCAATTGAGATATTACCACAGCTTCGCAGTTCCGCATTCAAGCGGAAGTTCCACACAAATTGATTGATAGAAAAAATTGATTTTACAAGGATCGAGAGTTGTGCAATACTCTGCTCGTCTTAATAACTGTTCCGCTCTAATTTTCCAATGAACTGAGACTTACCGAGCATTTTTCATGGCCTTTGGCTCATCGTCGTGGGGCTGGGAAATCACGCAATGGCCATTTGTTTTGAATAGTGCTCGCGTTAGCGAGCTAACAATGAAAGAGCCAGCAGCGCTGCAGCCCTGAGACAGCGTGAGCGCCGCTGGCCCAAACGATGACAGACCGTTGAGCAAGCTTACTGAGCAGCTCTGCAGGCCCGTCTGTTCCCTGCTATAGACGCGCCCGCCGACATC
>DATFWM010000267.1:0-2384 GCA_035259295.1 Blastocatellia bacterium
GAAGTCTTGTTGGGCAATCCCAACGCGTTCATCCGGGTTGATTGCGGGGAGTTCCAGCATCCGCATGAAATATCGAAGTTGGTCGGCGCGCCTCCCGGGTATCTTGGTCATAGAGAGACGCCGCCGATGCTGTCACAGGAAACGCTCGATAGTTATCACACCGAACGGATGAGGCTTACGCTCGTCCTGTTCGACGAAATCGAGAAGGCCTCCGACGCCCTTTGGCAGTTGCTGCTAGGAGTGCTGGACAAGGCCACGCTCACGCTTGGCGACAATCGCCGCGTGGACTTTTCACGCGCGTTGGTAGTGATGACCTCAAATCTAGGCGCGAGGGAGATGGACAGGCTGGCAGACGGACCGCTCGGATTCTCGTGCCCGAATCAAGGGCCGCCGGAATCGTTTGACGGTCAGGTCAGTCGCGTTGGTCTCGAAGCCGCACGAAAAAGGTTTTCGCCTGAATTCATGAACCGCTTGGACAAGGTTGTTGTGTTCAAACGGCTGACTGACGAGTCGATGCGCGAGATACTCGAGCTCGAGTTGCAGGCCGTTCAGCGCAGGATCCTCAAGCTCAACCAGGGGCGCTTCATCCTCCGTTACACCGATGGTGCCAGAAGGTTCTTGCTCGCGAACGGGACCAGCGCCCGATACGGGGCGCGCGAATTGAAGCGAACCATCGAGCGGTACGTCGTCTTGCCGCTCTCAAACCTGATTGCCACAAGACAGATCAGCGAAGGCGATATTCTGCTCGTCGACCTGGGCGAAGATGAAAGCAGCCTCCTTTTCATGAAACGTCACACGTCGAGCATCTCGTACGATCCCTACGAGTTCCGTTTTAATCACATGGCAGCCGCTGCCGCGCGAGCAGCGCGCTGAGACTTCTTATAGCCAGACGCTTTTTGCGATGCCCGCCCTTGGCAGTGTGATCCCGCCGCCTAATAACAAAAGTCTCGCGCCACCGGCGATGTGAGGGTAAAATCTAACCCAGTCAGGGAGTGGAGATATTATGACCGACGTTATGATTTTGGCCGCCGGGTTGGGCACGCGGATGAAGTCGCGCCGCGCAAAAGTGTTGCACGAACTCGCCGGGCGACCGCTGGTCGCACACGCGATGGGCGCGGCCCTGGAACTGGCTCCCGAAGCCATTTTCACGATAGTGGGCTATCAAGCAGACGAAGTCGAACGAGCGGTTCGGGATGAAGCTGAGCGCTTGAGCAAAGGCAGAGCAAAGAGTAGCCCCGATCTGAAATTCGTATCCCAGACTGAGCAGCGCGGCACCGGGCACGCAGTGATGGCGGCGCGAGACGGACTCGCTGGCCGAAGCGGTCCGCTACTGATCGTTACCGGGGACGCGCCGCTGATTGAGGCCGCTACGCTCAAACATCTTGTTCAGACCCACCACGATCAGAAAAACGACGTAACTATGCTGACAGTGATTATGGACGATCCAACGGGCTATGGCCGAATCATCCGAGATCCAGAGGGCCGGTTGCTTCGATGCGTGGAGCAGAGAGACGCCTCGCCTTCGGAGCTCGCGATTCACGAGGTCGCAGTCAGCATTTATTGTTTTGAAATCCCGGCGCTGCTTGCAGCGCTGGATCAACTCACCACCGACAACGCGCAGGGCGAGTATTACCTCACGGATGTGCCCAGAATAATGCAGGCTCAAGGGAAGAGAGTCGGGTTGCTGTGCCACTCGCACGCCGGAGAGCTGCTTGGCGTAAACACACGCGTCGAGCTTGCAGACCTTGAGCGCAAACTGCGCGAGAGGAAGCTTCGCGAGCTTATGCTCTCGGGGGTGACGATCATCGATCCGTCGACGACTTACATTCATCCGGAGGTCGAGATCGGCCAGGACTCTGTTATCCATCCGCAAGTCACAATCGAGGGCGCGAGCCGCGTGGGTTCCGACTGCACGATTCACTCCTGGACGCTCATGAAGAATGTCGAAATCGGCGACGACGTGACCATCAGGAATTCGAGCGTAATCGAGGACAGCAAGATTCACGACGGCGCAACCATCGGCCCATTCGCGCGCCTTCGCGCCGGCGCCGAAATTGGCGAAAAAGCAGGTATTGGCAATTTCGTTGAAGTGAAGAAATCTAAGATCGGACGTGGCACAAAGGCCGCGCACCTGACCTATCTCGGCGACGCGACGCTAGGCGATCGGGTTAACATCGGCGCGGGCACGGTGACTTGCAACTACGACGGGGTGCGCAAGAACGAGACGATCATCGAGGACGAAGTGAAGATAGGCAGCGACACAATGCTCGTCGCGCCGGTCCGGGTCGGACGAGGTTCGATGACAGGTGCGGGTACAGTTGTGACTAAAGACGTGCCTCCTGACTCGTTGGCCGTTGGCGTTCCAGCGGTAGTCAAGAAAAAGC
>DATFWM010000268.1:0-5612 GCA_035259295.1 Blastocatellia bacterium
GTCGGCACAACTCAACCAGGGAGCTCTCGCTGAGGACCGTGATGATTGCCTCTGCTACAAGGTCCCTATAGTCGGCGACAATTACTCTGGCCATTTTCTCTCGAACGAAACTGTGTTGCTTATCTAATCGAAGGACAGGACTTCCAGTCCGTGCATGAATCGCAGACGAGTCCGGGCCTTAGGCCTATGCCCGATGGTAAGACGGCTCGTCGGAGTAGGGAATCCGTTCCTTGAAGCCTCTACGGAAGTAAATCGCAGAGACACAGACGTTCGGGCAACATCTGGCTTATGGTTGACCAGATCTCATCGGCTGTCTCAAACACAAAAGCTGCGGTCTTGGAAACCCCGAGCTGTCGGAAAAGCTCAGGTCGATACTCTTCGTTCCACGCTTCGACGATCTTGCCGTTCAGCACCCGAAACTGACTCTTGCCGTGAAGCGAGATTTTCCTTCCTGTGGGTTTCAATCCGTGCCCGTGGCCGGTGTGGGTTCCTCTCGCAGTCCAGGCGCATGACACCATGTCGCCGTTCGCAGATATCTCATCTACCGTCATCACCAGATCGGGAGCGGCTGATCGCCATCCTTTTCCTTCAGCCACCGCCTGATTCAAGCTGGAATTGCGGGACCCGAAGTGGACGGGACAGCGCCTGGCAAAAACCTGATCTATCAATTCATATCGTCCGCGGGTAAACAAGTCTTCGTACAATTGGCGGACGGGCACTTTGTTCCGCTCGGCCTGGGCCTCCGGACTCAGCTCGAGCACCCACGCATTAGCTTGTGTTTGAGTTGGTTTCGTCGGCTCTCCTGACGCAAGGCTCAACGCACCGCAGATGATTGCCGCCCAGCAGAATACTCTGTGCCTCAGCATGAGATTTCCTCCCGTGCTCGTTTGGCTGGGATCATACTCCGTGCGGTCGCAAAAGGCAACGGGCGGGTACGGGTGCGCGCGGATGCTTGCGCAGTCACTATCAGCAACTTCCAATCCATGCGCCGGAAGTGCGATTCGCAATGCGGTCCGCCGGGCGGCTAGCTGCGTGTTGAAGCGATGTCCGTGCGATAGTGCATCTTGTCAAAGATAATCTTTCCAACTGCCTCGTATGCGCGCAATCGAGCATCTGCAAGCGTTGCCGCACGTGCCGTGACGCCCAGCACTCGACCGCCGGCTGTAACGAAGTTGCCGGCATCGTCTCGCGCCGTGCCTGCGTGAAAGACGACTACGCCTTCGACTAACTTAGCGTCTCCGAAACCCTTGATTTGCTTGGCCTTTTCGAACTCGCCGGGATAACCGCCGGACGCCGCGACGACGCAGACTGATGAATCGGCGCTCCACTCGATCGACGTTGAGCCGATTTGACCGGCGATAATCGACTCGAAGATTTCAACCAGATCGCTGTCGAGCCTCATCAGCACTGCTTGTGTTTCGGGATCGCCGAGCCGCGCGTTGTACTCGATCAACTTTGGGCCATCGTCGGTGAGCATCAGCCCCGCGTACAAGATGCCGCTGAACGGATTGCCTTCTGAAACCATCCCTTCGAGTGTCGGGTCGATTATCTCGCGCGTGATTCGAGCGAGCATTGCGTCATCGATCAATCCCGGAGTCGAGAACGATCCCATGCCGCCGGTGTTCGGACCCTTATCGCTGTCGAACACGCGCTTGTAATCCTGCGCGGGAACGATTGTCTTGTAATCGCGCCCGTCGCTGAAGACCATCACCGACGCTTCGCGACCAACCAAGCATTCTTCAAGCAGCACGCGGGAACCGGCATCGCCGAAGACGAGGTTGACCATCATCGCTTTAATGGCAGCTTCGAATTCCTGTTGATCGCCGACGATGCGCACGCCTTTCCCAGCTGCGAGACCATCAGCTTTAACGACGACTGGAAACTGAAATTGTTCTAACGCGTCGCGGGCCGACGCTGGCGAGTCGCAAGCTACAAATCGAGCAGTCGGGATAGAGTGTCGCGCGGTGAACTGTTTGGCGAAAATCTTGCTGCCTTCGAGTCGGGCGGCTGCTGATGAAGGGCCGACGACTCTAAGGCCTCGCGAGCGAAATGCTTCGGCTACTCCGGACACCAGCGGTGCTTCTGGGCCTACGACTGTTAGATCAGCACCAATCGATTCAGCGAGGGTAGCGAGACCGATCGAGTCATTAACATCCGCGGGCAGGCAAGAGGCAATCTCGCTCATGCCTGCATTCCCCGGCGAGCAGTATAGTTGTGACGTATGCGGGCTGCTCGCGAGCTTCCACGTAATGGCGTGCTCGCGGCCACCTGAGCCTATTACGAGGATTTTCATCACGGCATTTCAAATCTCAAATTACAAATCTCAAATTTGAAATTTGAGATTTGTGATTTGAATTTGAGTGGCTAAGAAGAAGAGCCGCCGGTCATCATTAAACCAATCTGCTCTTCGCTCACCGTCTTCGGATCGACTTCGCCGACGATCCGCCCTTCGTAGATCACCACCACCCGGTCGCTCAAGCTCAACACCTCATCCAGCTCGGCCGACACCAACAGAACCGCCGCGCCCGCGTCTCGCAACTCGATCAACTTTCGGTGAATAAACTCGGTTGCGCCGATGTCCACCCCGCGCGTCGGTTGAGAAACCAGAATCAATCGCGGCTTGATATCGAACTCGCGAGCAACAATAAGCTTCTGTTGATTACCGCCCGACAAAGCTCGCGCGGGCAGGCTGATGTTTGGCGGCCGGACGTCGTACTCAGCCACCAATCGCTCTGCTCGCTTCACGATAGTGCTGTTGTTCAAAAGTATCGTGCCTGAAATGGGCGGGTCGCGATGCACGCCGAGAATGCTGTTACTCGCAAGATCGAACGTGAGCAGCAGCCCACGGCGATGGCGATCCTCTGGAATGTGAGCGATCCCCCGCCGCTTGCGCTGGTGGGGACCGAGGTCGTCGATGGGCTCACCTTCAAGCAGCACCTCGCCCGCGGTGGCTTTGCGAAGTCCGGCAAGTATTTCTATCAGCTCAGTCTGCCCGTTTCCCTCGACGCCGGCGATTCCAAGGATCTCTCCGCCGAGCACTTCGAACGAAATGCCATCAACGATCGCGTTGCGCTCGGCGCCGCGAAGCGTCAGCCCTCGCACGCCGAGTACCGGCTCCCGCGGCTTCGCTTCATCTTTCTTGACCCTCAGCAAGACCTCGCGACCGACCATCATGCGTGCGAGCCCTTCCGCCGTCGCCTCGCTCGTCGGAAGATTACCGACTACTTTGCCGTCGCGCATCACGGTTATGTTATCCGAGAGAGCCAGGACCTCGGCGAGCTTGTGCGTGATGATGATTATGGTCTTGCCTTGATCGCGCAGGCCGCGAAGGATGGCGAACATCTCGGCGACTTCTTGCGGAGTGAGCACGGCAGTCGGCTCGTCGAGGATCAAGATGCGCGCGCCGCGATAGAGCGTCTTGAGTATCTCGACGCGCTGTTGTTGCCCGACTGAAAGATCTGCGATGCGCGCGTCAGGATTGATTCTCAAGCCGTACTGCTCGGATATCTCGCGCACGCGCGCTCGGGCTTTGCGGTAGTCGATTGAGAGCCCGGCTGTTGGTTCTGCGCCAAGCACTATGTTCTCAGTGACCGTGAGCGGCTCGACCAACATGAAGTGCTGATGCACCATGCCCAGGCCAAGCTTGATCGCGTCGCTCGGTCCGCTGATCGGCTGCTGCCGGCCGTCGATCAGAATCTCTCCTTCGTCGGCCGAGTAAAAGCCGTAGAGGATATTCATCGCAGTGGATTTGCCTGCCCCGTTTTCGCCGATGATCGCGTGGATTGAGCGATCGGGCACAGCGAGGCTTATGTGATCGTTGGCGAGCACTTCTCCAAAGCGCTTGGTGATGCCGCGCATCTCGACTGCGTATTTACTGTTCTCGCTCATCACAGAATTAGGCTCAGCCAACTCACGCCGGGCAATCATAGTTGATCAACACAAAGGTGTCGAGAACGAACTTGGACTCGTGAGCTCTTTCAATGTGGTTCCTCGCGTTAATCGGATGAAGGAACAAAACATCAAACAAGGAGACAAGTTATGACAAACAGAAGTCAGATGCTCGCAATGCAGCGGCTCGAATCCGGCGGACGCCGCGTTCTGTAGCCACTGCGCGTTTCCGCTCGGCGCAGCTCAAGGAGCTTCACAGCCGGCGCAAAAAGCAAGCGGCCGGGCGACAACCGCGATGATCGTCACCTTTGTTGGCGGGCTGATCGGCATCCTTGCCTGCGGCCCACTCACCACCATACCGGGAATAATTCTTGGCATGACCGAATTGAACGCCATCCGGAAGGGTCGCGCTCCAAAAGCCGGAGAGACTTACGCCAAGATCAGCCTATACGGGAGCATCGGCACAACGGCGCTCGCGACGCTTTCCTGCATCCTTGGGTCAGTGATTTTCATGTGGTGGATGAAAATGATTACTAGGCGCTCCACAGAAGCTGCTTACACGGTTTCTGATGGACGACACCATCACTACGCCAATGTTGGCAGAGAGTCTGTCAGTGACAGAACAGGAATGGCGCCGCTCAGCGTGTGGCTGCCCGGTTGCTCGAAGGTCGAGTTTGAGATCTATGCGGTGCCGCCTGACGGCTTGTGGTGACGACGCAGGCCCGCGTGCCAGATGGCGGCAGGAAGAACTTCGCGTTCGGGTTTGTGAAAGAAGAAGTGAAGAGATGACGTGGCTCCGCGCATCCGGCCCGACCGGATGGGCTATTGCAAACGTCGGCGGCTCCGATCATTGCGTGGCAAGCTGCTCAAGGAATACGAGCATGAGGATTTGGCTTGGCAGCAGCACTCTCTTAGACCCATCAGGCCGGTTTTAGCCCTTGCTTTTGGGATTTAGGTAGGCATAGAATTCCGCCTTGACTTTGCGGCATCCGTTGCGGAGTCCTCAATCACTTTCACAAAGACAATGATCTCGTGAGCCTCAACTTGATGGGTTCTCGCGTTGTTTGGTGAGGGCGCCAACGGATACTGCTGCGAGGTTTGTTGTTCGTAAGCGGGATGCCGGATGCAGCCGGTTCGGCAGCGCCATAGTTCCTCACGATCGATGGCGCCCGCTTCGAACGATTCGGCCCTGAATCTATCTTGTAAAAGGAGAGTACCCATGGAGCGCATAGTTCTCAGGCATCTGAGCGGCTCGAAGGCAAATCAAGTCGAGGAGTTCCCGCTCAGCCACTTCAACGAGCTAACGATCGGACGCGATCCGTCGTCGACGGTCAAGTACGACCCGGATCGTGACGATCTGGTGGGGCGTCAGCACGCGAAGGTCACTCGCGACACTGCAAATCCGAACGAGTTTTTGATTACCGACCTTGGCAGCCGCAACGGCACGTTCATCAACAAGCAGCGAATCGTCGGCACTGCGAAGGTCAGACCTGGAGACGTGGTTCAATTCGGCGCGGGCGGTCCCGAGTTTCAGTTTGATCTCGAGCCGCGTCCAGCGGATGCGGTTCGCCCAACGCGACTGGGCGCGGACACGATGGCGCCCACGCTTGCATCGGGTCCGCCAGCAACGCGGGTTGGCGGGGGAACGGCTCCCTATGCCGCAGCGATGACCGGAGGGCCGCCTGCGACGGCAGGAGCACCCGGCACGACTGTTGGAAAGGCTA
>DATFWM010000269.1:0-7393 GCA_035259295.1 Blastocatellia bacterium
GAGGAAGCGGTCAAAGCCAGTTGCTTCGTCAAACGTTGAGCGCCCCAACAGCGATCAGCAAAAGGAGAACCTCGCCGATCAAGCGGCGCGAGATCAGATTCGCAATGACCTGGCCACCTCGCTGGTGGTCGAGGCGGCCGCAGGCACCGGCAAGACCAGCGAACTCGTCCGGCGCATCGTTTCGGTCATTAAATCGGGACGCGCCTTGTTAGATCAGATCGTAGCCGTGACCTTCACCGACGCAGCAGCCGGCGAGTTGAAGCTTCGCTTGCGGACCGAGATTGAACGCGAACGTAAATCACCTGACTCGTCGGAGGCGCAAAAAGAATTCCTGACCAGGGCGCTTCCTCAACTCGAAGAGGCTCACATCGGGACAATTCACTCGTTCTGTGCCGACCTGCTTCGCGAGCGCCCGGTCGAGGCCGGCATCGATCCGCTTTTCGAAGTTGCCGCAGAAGAAACGTGGCGTCCTCTGTTTGAGATGGCATTCGACCGCTGGTTCGAAGCGCAGTTGGCCAACCCGAGCGACGCAGTCCGTCGCATTCTGCGAAGGCGCATGCGGCGCGAGTATTCGGCCGGAAAGCCTGCGACGCTTGCGCGACGGCCCTCCGGCGAAGGACCGCGACGCAGACTTCGCGCTGCGGCATTAGAGTTAATCGAGCGACGCGATTTCCCCGCTGCCTGGCGTCGCGACCCCGGCTTCGACCGTGACGACGCGATTGATTCGCTGATCGACGAGATGAAAGAGTTGGCCTCGTGGGCCGATCGCGGCGACCCGAATCAGTGGTTCACAAAATCACTGATCGATCTGAAACATATCGTCGATGACATGACCCGCGCGGAAGACGACGCCGGTCGCGATTACGATGGCATTGAAGCTCGGTTGTTCGATTTCCTGTCGAGCTGGAAATCGAAAAACTACGTCGCGTATTTTGCGCGCGATGAATTTCCCGAAAAGGATTTGAAGGCGCGGCGTGAAGCGCTGAAAGACAGAGTACAGCAGTTCGTCCAACGCGCGGGGGCGGACCTCGCGCCTCGGTTGCGGGACGAGCTTTCGGCGGTGCTTGATGAGTACGCTCGGTTGAAGGAACGCGCCGGGTGTCTGGACTTTCTGGATTTGCTGCTGCGCGCGCGCGATATGGTGCGCGATAGCGCAGCGGTGCGAGTTGAGCTGCAGACCCGATTCACCCGCATATTTGTCGATGAGTTTCAAGACACGGACCCGCTGCAAGCCGAGATTCTGATGCTGCTCTCGGCTGATGACGCGAAAGAAACCGAGTGGCGAAAGGTAAGACCGATTCCAGGGAAGCTGTTCATCGTCGGTGACCCGAAGCAGTCGATCTATCGCTTTCGCCGCGCGGACGTGGCGCTCTATGAAGCGGTCAAGCAACAAGTGGTTCGAAACGGCGGCGCGCTGGTCGAGTTGAACGTCAGTTTTCGTTCGACGCCGCAAATTCAGGAAGCTGTCAACGCCGCCTTCAGCAACGTGATGCCCGGTAGCACAGACTTTAGTCTGTCTCCTTCAGAGCGACAGACTAAAGTCCGTGCTACTCAACCGCGCTATGTTCCGCTGGCCCGCCACAGAGCGGGTGTTGACACTCAACCCTCCGTTATCGCGTTGCCAGTCCCGGAACCTTATCCGGCAGCGGATTACAAGAAGCCGACATTTCGGAAGATCGAGGAGTCGGAGCCGGATGGCGTTGCGGCGTTCGTAGACTGGCTTGTTCGCAGGAGCAACTGGACCGTGACCGAGCGTCGCGATCCTGCTAAGCGCGTTCCGATCGAGCCGCGTCATGTGTGCCTGTTGTTCCGGCGATTCCGCAGCTTCGCCAAAGATGTGACTCGGCCGTATGTGCGCGCGCTTGAAGCCAGACGGCTTCCGCATTTGCTCGTCGGCGGAAGCGGTTTCCACGCGCGGGAAGAAATCGAGGCCATCCGAAACGCGCTTTCGGCAATCGAGCGGCCCGACGATGAGCTTGCGGTATTCGCTACGCTGCGAGGCCCGCTCTTCGCGCTGACCGACGCGCAGTTGCTGGACTATCGAGCCGCGCACGAGTCTCTGCATCCTTTCAGACAACCTTTGGAAAACTTGTCGGAGAATGCCGCGGAAGTTGCCGCGGCGCTCGCGGTCTTACGCGACTTGCATCGAGGGCGCAACCGCCGCCCGATAGCCGACACTATTGGGGGACTGCTCGCGACGACGCGGGCTCACGCGGGATTTGCGAACTGGAGCACGGGCGAACAGGCGCTCGCCAATGTTGCGCGGTTGATGGACATGGCAAGGCGACAGGAACGCAATGGTCTCATTTCGTTCCGCGCGTTCGTGGACTGGCTTGTCGATCAGGCGGAGACGGGCGAAGCGAGTGACGCGCCAATCATAGAAGAAGGGCTCGACGGAGTTCGGATGATGACGGTGCACAAAGCGAAGGGCCTCGAATTCCCGGTGGTGATACTCGTCGATATGACCGCCAACGCTGCGCGCGAGGCGTCCAGGTGGACCGATCCCGAGCGCGGGCTATGCGCGATGACGCTTGCGGGCTGCTCTCCCCCGGAGCTTCTTGAGCACGCCGAAGAAGAGAAGCAACGCGACATCGAAGAAGCCGCGCGAGTCTTGTATGTCGCGGCAACGCGCGCTCGCGATCTGCTGGTTGTCTCGACCGTTGGCGATCTGCGTTACGAAGATCGTTGGCTGAGCGCGCTCAACCCCGCGATCTTTCCCGCTGTTGATCGTAGCTTCGCCCCGAATAGCAATCGACCCGCCGGATGCCCCGAACTGGGACCTGATAATTGCATTCGTCCGAACGGAGTTCTCAGATCGAAAGGTTCGGTCACTCCGGGCGAGCATGCGCCTGAGGCCGGCGAGCATCGAGTCGTGTGGTGGGACCCGAAGCTGCTCGAATTGGGCAAGCAGGAAGACGTCGGGTCGAGATTGAACAAGCTGATTGCCGCTGACGAGGAGGGCGCCAGGTCGGAGGCCGGTATTCAAGCTCACGAAGAGTGGCAGCAAGCGCGAACACGAGTCCGCGAGACAGCGAGCACGCCGACATTGAACGTGGCCACAGCCACTGAGCACGCGATTGTAATGGCAGCGTCGGCTTTGACTGATTCACAGTCACAACGCGCTGCGTCGGAGGTGACCGTCGAGTCGGTCGGCATCGACTTCTCGCGACCACACGGAACGCGATTCGGCGCTTTGGTGCACGCAGTGCTTTCGACGGTCGATCTGGGGGCGAATGCGGCTGATGTTCAGGCGGTCGCGGATCTGCAGGGCCGCCTGCTCGGAGCGACAGCTAATGAAGTTGGCGCCGCAACGAAGACCGTCGCGCTCGCTCTGACTCATCCGCTGCTGCGACGCGCCGCAGCGGCTTCGCGTGAGGGCCGCTGCCGGCGCGAGACTCCGGTCGCGATTAAGCTCGAAGATGGTCTGCTTGTCGAAGGCATCGCTGATCTCGCATTTCGCGAGGAAACCGTTCCGGACACCTGGACGGTTGTCGATTTCAAGACCGACTTTGAGATGGGAGAAAGGCTCGAGGAGTATCGCAATCAAGTAGCGTTGTACGCAGATGCGATCGCTCGCGCGACGGGTTTGCAAGCTCGAGGTGTGCTGTTAAGGTTATGATTACTGAAGCTTCCAATCGGGCCTCCGACCAATGAAAGGTAATATCTCAATTCGTGAACTCCCGATGGGAGAAGAAGTGTGGCTCACCGTGGCCATAATTTCGACGCGTGAAATCAGGCCACAACAAGGCAAACCATTCCTCCTTTGCACTGCTCGTAATTCGAGCGGCAGCATCGTGTTGAAGATTCCAAGCGAGATTCATCAGCCTGGCATGCTCTCGAAGCCTGGATTATGGGGAATAGTTGGGCGGCTTGAAACTTTTCAAAATCAACCGCAGTTTGTCGTTTCAGAACTCAGACCGATCACGATCGACAAGTATCGCGAGCTTCAAGGTGGCGAGCCGTTGCTTCCGCGAGCGTTCACGATCGACATTGAAACCATCCCGCTTCCAACATTCAGAGAGCGCGCAGCACGCAGGCTGAAACGAGCTAACGATCTGGGACGGATGAGCGAGGAGCAACAGCAACGCTACTTCGAAGATCAAGCGGCTGAGGAGGAGCGCGCTTTCAGATCGGGCTCGCTTGCGGCAACCTCGGGACGAGTGTTGTCGATTGCCGTTCACATCGGGCCAGTCGCTGGAATCGAAATAGACGGCGTCGATCAAATCGAGAGCGAGCACGTCTTCGGCATCGACGCCACCGGACAAGAGCAAACCGAGGAACAAGCGTTGACAGATTTTCTCGCGCTGATGCAAGACTTCGATCCCGACATCGACGAGTTAGTGGGTCACAACATCATCGGTTTCGATCTGCCGTTCGTCTTTCAGCGTTGTCTTGTCAGCAACGTCGCAGTCAGACCTTTCGTAAATCTGTCGGAGTTCAACGTTCGAGGCGTGTACGACACGATGCATCGGTGGTGGCTTGGCGCGAAGAATCGGGTGGCGCTTGACGACATCGCTTGGGCGCTGGGAATCGAATCGAGCAAAAGCGATGAGGTAGAAGGAAGTCGCGTTTTCGAGTTGTATCAAGCTGGAAGGCTCGAAGAGATTCGCGAATACAACTTGAACGACGTTCGTGTTACGCGAAAGGTGTATGAAAGAATGGTTTCTGTGTTTGGCCGATAGCCTGATCTCTCGACAAGTTTAGCGGGCCAAAGAATCGCAGGCGGCGGAATAATTCGAGAGGCATTCGCTATTCGCGAATTCCGAACTTATAATAGGGGCTTGGTCCAGCTCAACTCGAGAGGTCATCCTACTATCGAGTAACCGCATTGATCACGATAAGGTGAATGATGACAGAAGACGCCGAAAGAGTTAAACAAGAAGTAATCCAGCTCCCTGAGAGCGATCGCGCTGAACTCGCGCACCTTCTGATAGAGTCGCTAGATGAAATCGAGGAAGCGGATGTGGAAGCCGCGTGGGGCATGGAAGTGGAAGGAAGACTGAGAAGGATCGAAGAGGGGAAGTCGCATTCGCGGCCCGCGTACGATGTGCTTGCAGAGATAAGAGACAGATACAGATGAAGCCCTGGTCTTCTTCTACGTTGAATTTGAATATCACATCACAGGTTGCAGTAGCCCACCAGAAGCGACTTCCCGATTATTGGAGATTCAGAAAACCAGAGTGAGCTAGAGGCAGATTTGAGAGAGAACGTTTTCCCTTTGGTGATGCTGATGCTGGGGCTGGGACTTGGCAGTTTGGCGCTGTGGCTAATCGCTCGGCAGAGAATCAAACACGAGTACCAGCGCGCCAGGGGTGAATTCGAAGCCGGGCGCGCAACGCTGATCGAGCGCCTTCAGGGCAAGGAACAGCAGAGTCGCAAGCTCGAAGCTGACTTGAGTGACTTTAACTCGAAGCTTTCGGAATTTCAGAGCGATAATGCAAGGCTGCTGGCTCAGATTAGCTCGCTTGAAGCCCAACTCGTCGCGGAACGCAAAGCGGCCAACGAAAAACTTGGATTACTCGAAGACGCGCAGAGAAAACTCGGCGAGGCCTTCAAGGCGCTGTCGGCAGATGCCCTCAGCGCGAACACCCGCAGCTTTCTAGACCTTGCAAAAGAAACGCTCGGGCGCTTTCAGGAGGCCGCGAAGGGAGACCTCGAGTCACGTCAAAAAGCAATCGGCGAACTCGTTCAACCGCTCAAAGAATCGCTCGACAAAGTCGACGGCAAGGTTCGTGAGCTCGAGTCCGCGCGCGCGTCGGCTTATTCATCGCTCAGCGAACAGGTCAAGCATCTCGCAACTTCGCAACTACAACTCCAGAGCGAGACTTCCAAGCTCGTAAGCGCGCTGCGAACTCCCAACGTGCGTGGACGTTGGGGTGAAGTGCAGCTTCGACGAGTCGTCGAGCTTGCGGGCATGGTGAGTTACTGCGATTTCCGCGAGCAACCGACGCTTGAAAGCGAAGACGGCCGATTGCGCCCCGATATGATCGTGAGGCTTCCCAATGAGCGACTGATCGTCGTCGACTCGAAGGCGCCGATCGCCGCTTATTACGATTCGCTCGAGACGACCGATGAAACAACCAGGGGTGCGAAGCTCAGGGACCACGCGCGCCAGGTGCGAACTCACCTGATGAAGCTCGGGGCAAAGAGTTATTGGGAACAGCTCGACTGCACGCCGGAGTTCGTGGTTCTGTTCTTGCCCGGCGAAACGTTTTTCAGCGCGGCGCTCGAGCAGGACCCTTCGCTGATCGAGTTCGGAGTCGAGCAGCGGGTGATACTGGCTACGCCAACGACGTTGATCGCTTTGCTCAAGGCGGTCGCTTACGGTTGGCGACAGGAGCAGATTGCGGAGAACGCGCAGGCAATCAGCAAGCTTGGGCATCAGCTTTACGAACGGCTCCGAACTCTTGCCGAGCACTTTTCAGAAGTGCGCAAAGGCTTAGACAAAGCGGTCGAGTCCTACAACAAAGCAGTTGGTTCGTTCGAAGGAAGAGTGTTGGTGTCGGCGCGTCGCTTCAAGGAACTTGGCGCGACCACTGGCGAAGACATCGAGCCGCTGGAGATTGTAGATCGCACGCCGCGGTTGCTTGATCTCGGAGAGACGGGGCTTATTCCGGGATTGATCGAGAGCGAAGAGTCGGACGAAGAAGAGACGACATTGAAAATTGAAAAATGAAAACTGCAAATTATGGTTTCTTGCGCCAGGAGTAGTCGGGGAAATTTGCAGTTTTCATTTCGCAATTTGCATTTTTCAATTATCTGTTCCTACCCTAGACTGAATTGTCCAAGCAGATTTGGTTAGCTCCCATCCTAAACGGCAACCGTGAGCGGTTGCTCGAGCGCGCTTCCGAAGTGCTCGCCGAAGGACCGGCTGAAGCGCTGCTGTACATCGCCGCCTCGCGGCCGCTGCTCGAACTGGCTGCGGCGCGCTTGCTCGACGGCCAGCGCGTTCGCGGCGTGTGGGGCTCGCTGCCGGTGCACCTTTTTCGAGGCTTCGCCAGGTTCGTGCTGGCGACCGCAATCGAAGACGAGACTGGCTTGCCGCTCGCTCCAAGAATCGCCATCGATCAAGAAGAGTTCCCACTTAAACGAAGTCTGATCTCCCAAATCGTGAAGCGGCTCGCGCGCGACGGCAAGCTAAAGGCCATCGCGCCGCTTGCACACCGAGACGGCTGCATAAACACCATAACTTCGCTAATCGGCGAGATCCAACGCGCTGGAAAGACCGCCGCCGAGTTCTCGGAGATTGTTGAGGGACGGGCTCGCGATTTCTACCACCCGGGCGCCGCAACATCCACCATCCCACGTCAGATCGATTTCGATCGCGAGGTGGCGCTGATTTATTCCGAATACGCCGCGACGCTGGATCGTTTCGCTCTCACCGAAGACGATG
>DATFWM010000270.1:0-3367 GCA_035259295.1 Blastocatellia bacterium
GTCGCGCACGCCGTGAATGTTTCCTTCGGCGACGATGTAGCCGTTGTTCAGCAACACGACGCGGTCAGACATCATGTCAACTTCGTGCAGGATGTGTGACGAGATGATCAGGTGCAATCCTTCGGCCGCGAGTTTTCGGAAGAGCGCGATCGTTTCGGCGCGCACCATCGGATCAAGTCCGTTGAGCGGTTCGTCGAGAATCAAAACCACCGGCTCGTGCGCGATCGACTGAGCAAGCCTTACGCGCTGTCGCATGCCTTTGCTGTAAGCGCCAATCTTCAAGTGCGCCGCATCGAGCAGATCGACGCGATGAAGCGCCTTCCACGCGAGGTCTTGAGATTCTTGCTTCGATCGCCCGTGAACGCGGAGATAAGAACTGATGAACTGGAAACCGGTCAGAGCGCGCGGAAAGGAATCGAACTGCGAGCAGTAGCCGATCTTACGAAAGAAGATTTCCGGATGATCGGCTCTAAGGCCGAGCACGCTCACTTGCCCGCGAGTCGGCCGGATCAGGCCAGTCATCAGGTTCATCAACGTGGTCTTGCCCGAACCGTTCGGACCCACGAGGCTGGTGATGCCAGGCTCGATCGTGAGGCTGACGCGATTCACGCCGAGTATCTCGCCGTAGAACTTCGAGACGTCGTCGAATATGATTGTGTTGTCGCCGTGTGACACGGAATATTGTCCTAAATCCCACCCACGGCAGTGGGTGGATGCTTCACTCTCGACCTACAAAGGAAGCGGCCCACGCCTCCATCTTTTCCTTACCCTCTCGCGCGCCACTCGCTCGCGAGTGGCGCGCGAGAGGGGGGCTTTGTGCTACGCCCGTGTAGGTTGCACTTGAACGATCCACCCACTGCCGTGGGTGCGATTCGCGCGAGAGAATCTGGGAATGCTCACCTGTGTTCAATCGGATCACCGCACCACCTCATAAGCCCGGACTTTTCGCGTGAGCAGAAACAGACACATCGCCAGAAACAAACCGAGCATGATCCACGCCGCAGGAGCTGGCAGCACCATCCAGCCAGGCAAGCCGGTCGAGTTCGCGTTTCGAAAGAGACTGTCTTCGATTGTCTTCATTACCATGTTCAGATTGAACAGGCTCCCCCACCGGGTTCGAAGGACCCCATTCACCATAAATCCAATTGCGCTTGAAATGATGAACAACCCGAACAACGCAGCGCTCGCCGCGAGGCGCCACTTCACCCACGCCGAGATTGCGACGGACAACAACGCGAGCAATAAGATCCAGGTCAAGCTTCCGATGAAGATTGCCCCGGCTATCCACAGATTGTCAGCGAGCCAACCCGCGCCTTCCAAATAACCTTGAAACAGAAACAGCAGTTCGCCGGGAACCCACGTGATCGCCGAGATCAGGATGATGAGCACGCTCATTTTGCCTATCACGTATTCGGCTCGCGAAAAGGGGCGGCATAGATAAAGCGGGAGCCCGTTGTTTGCCAGGTCGCGTGAGATCAGCGGCGGGCCGATAAGCACCGTCAGCAGGAACGCCAGACTCGTTTGAATCGACACGAACGACTGAAAGAAGGAGCCGTTTATCGGAAGGGCCTTTCGCAAATCGAGCTGGTTGATATTAAAGATTGCCAAGGCGTTAAGGTTGTGATGGAGATAGATAAGGATCGCCATCACCAGCGGGCAGACGAAGCAGAGCGCGAAGAAGCCGGTGAACAGCTTCGAGCGGAACACGTCGCGATACGCGTGACGCGGGATGATCAAGAACCGCGACCACTCAGGCGTTAGCGTGCCGGCGTATGGTTTGTAAGCGTGTTCGTAAACTGCCATTTCTGCTCTCCGATCACGCGCAAGCTGACGCTTACGCTCCCTCCTCCATCGCCTTCAGGAATATGTCCTCGAGCGAGTCGCGCTTGAAGTTGAGCCGGCGAATCTGAACCTGGTGCTCGGCGGCGATGCGATACAGGTCTCGAATCTCGGCGCCGTTCTGCAGCACCACCTTCAATCGCCGTTCGCTCGTAAGCGCGTATTCGCAACCGAGCGTGGCAACGGCTTCGACAAACGCTTCGCGATCGCCACGCGTCTCAAGCTCCAGGAACTTGAGATTCGCTTTGCGTTCTTCTTCCAGGTTGCAGTAGACAGCGATGCGGCCCTGCTTGATGATCAGAATCTCCTCGCAGCATTCTTCAACATCGCGAAGCAGATGAGACGATAAGAGTATGTGAGCCTTTCCGCTGTCGCGAATTTGGCGAATCAACTCTAGCATTCTCGCGCGAGCCGGTGGATCGAGACCGTTCGTCGGCTCATCGAGAAAGATCAATCGCGGGCCGTGCACGATCGCTTGCGCAAGCTTCGCAAGCTGCTTCATTCCGAGCGAGTAAGTTCCGAGCTGGCGGTAACGCGCTTCACCAAGCCCGACGTAGAACAACGCTTCGTGCGCGCGTTCAAGCGCCGCTTCTGCCGGCAAACCTGAAAGCTCTGCCATCAACCGAACGAAGTGTACGCAGGTCATGTTCGCAATGAACGAGTCGCGCTCCGGCATGTAGCCGATCAGCGTTCGAATCTGTTTTGCTTCGTTTCGGATGTCGCGGCCAAAGATGTGAGCCGTTCCTGAAGAAGGGGTGTGGAACCCGAGCAACGTGTGGATCAAGGTCGTCTTGCCCGCGCCGTTCGGGCCGAGCAGGCCAATCGCGCGACCGCGCAATTCACCGCGCAGCTCCTTAAGAATCGGTCGGCTGCCAAATGTGACGCTCAACCCATCCAGATCGATGATTGGAGGGACAGCTTCTGTCGGGGCGTCAGGAAGAACCGCCACCGATGCGAGCGGTTCCGGGCTTATGTTTGCGGCTGGTTCCATCATCGCAAAGTATCACGCAAAGGCGCAGAGTCCGCAAAGCATTACGCCAGCCGATGAGTGCTTGTTCCCATCGGCTGGCGCTTGAAATATCACAAACTCATTTTAATCCGCCGTGGGTTTGCTGAACTTCGCATCATCAATTGCAATGTTGTGCGTCACCTGGTCAAACTTCTGGGTAAAGCTGAAGTCGGAGCGCACACGGCGGATCGTAAACGGGACTTTAATGCCGTCCACGTCTTTATAATCCTCGAGGTAGGCCTGAAGCGTTGTACCCTGGAGGGTCACATCTCGTCGAACAAGCAACCCGCTTCCCACGTCGAAGTAGAGGGCTTCGGTTAAGCCGTCGGCAGTCGCAGCCTCGATGACATAAACTTCACGATCGCCTGCTTTCTCCGCGCCCTTGCACGTCATCTTGGAATAAAACTCTCTGAGTCTGATTTCTCGGTGCAGATCGTATTCGCGTTTGAAATTCTCTTTCTCCGGGCCGCTCACCTCCCGCAACCCGCGCTGGCTGTTCTGAGTCCATGCCACCACGCC
>DATFWM010000271.1:0-4061 GCA_035259295.1 Blastocatellia bacterium
CAAGTTGTCAAGCTTGTAATAAGACGCGATTTCTGCGGCTTCCCAGATCGCTCCTTCAGCACCCTCTCCATCACCCATCAACACGAAAATACGGTTACCCATCTTGTCGAGATACTTTCCGTTCAGCGCCATTCCAACGCCGCACGACAAGCCTTGACCCAAAGAGCCCGTTGCAACTTCAACCCACGGAAGCCGCGGAGTCGGATGGCCTTCAAGCTCGCTCGTGAATTCGCGAAGCGTTTTCAATCGCTCGACCGGAAACGCGCCTGCTTCCGCCCACGCCGCATAGAGCACCGGCGCTGCGTGACCCTTCGACAGCACGAAGCGATCGTTAAGCGGGTTCTTCGGATTCGCGACGTCGTATCGCATCGCATAAAAGAACACGGCTGCCGTCAGGTCCGCGGCGGACATACAGCTCGTCGGATGTCCCGAACCTGCTTCTGAGGTAGCGATTACAGAATGAATGCGAAGCTTGTTGCCCATCGTTTCGAGGGCTCGAATCAAGTCTTTGTTGGTTCTGGCAGCTTGTTCCATCTCTCAACTCCCTGCAATGAAGTAGTGAAGGTTCGGAATAATCGGCCGACTGCGCGTCACAAATGCCTGGTCCGTTAAAGTAAGTCTCAATATACACAACGCGCATCGCTGGTTCAAACGCGACAGACATCTTGCTTGACACCGTTTTCGCCTCTGCCTAGGCTCTGAACTGAAAAGAAGAAATGGAAACGGCTCCTCAACAAATCGGAACGACAAGACTCGAAGCTGAAAAGCGAATGACTCCCAGATCGTCTCATTATACCCCTCGTCGCGGGCTGAGCATTCCTGCGATAACCGCTCTCGACGAAAATGGCCGCGTCATCGAAGCAGAGCAGCGCAACTTGTTTCGCTATCTCACGCAGGGCGGCCTGGGCGCGGACATTATCTTCGCGGCAGGAACAACCGGCGAGTGGAACCGAATCTCGAATATCGAACGCCAGCGGTTGGTGTGGATCGCGACCGACGAGGTCGCCCGAATCAATCAAGAATTGGTCAAGCGCGAGCGTCAGCCGGTAGAGGCATGGGTGGGAGTGACGGCGCCTACTCGAGTCGAGACGCTTGCGAATCTTGATTGCGCGCTCGATGCGGGAGCCGACGCAGCGGTGATTGCGCCACTCTCGATTGCGGACCTCGGCGATCTCCTTTCGTTCTTTCAGCGCGAGGTGAGCGATTTGTTCGACCGTCGAGGCCGCCGGCTGCCGGTGTTTCTATATGACAACGCGGACATCGCGGCAGACCCGCGCATCCCGCATATTCACACGCGCGATGTTAAGCGACTGAGCCGTCTGCGGTTCATCTTTGGAGTTAAGGTGTCAGCCCCTCGCCGGATTTTGGGAAACTACACAAAAGCCGCGGCCCACTTCAAAGACAAAGGCGAGTTCGGAATCTACATAGGCGACGCGATGCTGATGTTTCAGGCGTTCAAGCTTGAAGACGGATTCGTCGGCCGAGCGCGAGAGTATTGGAACCGCTATCTGCTTCACAACGAGCTGCCAATAGGAGTTGTGTCAGGACCGGCCAACGCGCTGCCGCGCGAATGGCAGCGAGCCTGGCGAGCTTGTTACGCGGGCGACGAACGATTAATGACGATCTACAAATCGGCGTTCGATCGGTTCACCGCCGCGTGCCGCTTCTCGCGACGGGGAACGCAAGTCGACAAAACCGTTGCTTGTTTGAAGCACGCGCTGAAGCTCGACGGAGTGATAAGTTCGGGCTTCGTTGCAAATGGAACTCTCGCGCTCGATGAACATGAGCGTCGCCAGTTTGAATCGCGCTACGAGGCGATCAAAGGAGACCTTGCGGCGGCAACCGATCCGGTCTGGAGCTCTGTCATTCCTCCGCCATTCAACAGATGACATTCAACGTCGCGCGGCTGTGCCGTTGACACTCGCAAGATGCCAACGATACTATTTCGGTTACGAAGTTCAAGCCTTAAATTCATAACGAGGTAATTTTCCAACTTGGGCAGAAAGCACCGTTCGCGAAAACAACGTGAACGCCGGCAACCCGTTTCAAACGGCGCTGCCCGCGAGTTTAACTCCTCGCGCAACTGGATCATCGGTCTAATACTCGGCGTAACCTTCTTAGCTTTTTCTAACACAGTTTTGAACCGCTTCGCTTACGACGACATCACGCAAATAGTCAACAATCCTTTCATTCGCGATCTCAGAAACGTTCCGAAAGCGCTGGTCACGGAAGCCTGGTACTGGCGCGCCCAGCAGGACAAAGACCCTAACGAACAAGACAAGCCTTCAACTCCATACTATCGCCCGGTAGTCATGATTTACCTGATGATCATGTGGAAGCTGTTTGGCGCATCGGCGCCTGGATGGCACATCTTCAACATATTGCTGCACCTATTGGCAGTGTATTTTGTTTTTCAAATCTTGGAAAAAGTCACAAATGACCTGCGTCTTTCGGCCATCGCTTCACTACTTTTTGCGGTCCACCCGTTTCGAAGCGAGTCGATCGCGTGGGCGAGCGGCGTTACCGATCTGCTGATGGCTGTGTTCTTGCTTCCGTCGTTTCTGCTCTACGTGCGGTATCGCGAGGAGAGAAAACCGAAGCTAATTGTCGCTTCGTCACTGCTCTTTCTCTTGGGCGCGTTCACAAAGGAGCCGGCCGTTGCGCTGCCAATCTTCCTGGTTTGCTACGAGATGTTCGTCACGAACCGGGATAAGCGCCTGATTGAGAGAATCAAGCCTGCAGCAATCTACGGCGCTGCATATCTCTTAGTGGCGACGGCGTATTTTATTGCGAGGTACTACGCGCTTGGGTTCGCGCTTAACAACTCCAACTTCAAGTCATATCCGCTGCAGCAGATCGTGCTGACCATCCCGCTGGTGATCTGGAAGTACGTTGGTCTACTGGTTTGGCCTGTGGAGCTTTCGCTGTTTCACGGGACCACTTTGATCAAGTCCGTCGTCGATTTTCAGTTCATCCTGCCTTTTGTGGGTCTGATCGCACTGACATTCGGGCTCTGGAAATTGCGAGGGTCAATCGTCGCACGATTCGCAATCCTTTGGTTCGCCGTGAATCTACTCCCGGTGCTGAACCTGAGCGCGTTCGCGTCGGAGTTCATGGTGCAAGAACGCTATGTGTATGTCGCCTCGATCGGCTTTTCGTTGCTTCTCGCGATGGCGCTGGTAAAGATCCCGATTCAAAATTGGCTGCCGTTCAAAAACCGACTTACGGCTCAGGTTGCGTTGGTAGGCCTGCTGGTTTTTTTGCTGGCCGGCAAGAGCTTTGCGCAAAACGCAACTTGGAGAGACGACATGACAGTCTGGAATCACGGTGTTGAGACTGCCCCCGAGCAGGCTATGTCACATTTCATTCTCGGGCACAAACTGATAAAGCTCGCCGAATACGAAAAATCCGCCGAGCAGTTTGAAAACTACTTAAAGCTCAATCCAGACAATGTAATTGCTATAACCAATCTCGCGTCCGACTACGTGGTTATGTACCAATATCAGGCAGCGTCCAATCCGGGCACGGCCGACCGTTCGATCCTTGACCGCGCCGTCGAGCTCACTCAACGCGGGCTGGAGCTTAATCCCAAGCTGCCGTCTCTCTGGGACACCCTGGGCACGATCTATACTTTCGACACGGCTCTGAAAAACTATGATCGAGCAATCGCCTGTTACGAGCGCGCACTCACTCTCACGCCTGAAAACGCAAACGCATTGATGAGATTTCACCTGGGTGGTGCGCTGGTTAAGAGGGGTGATCTCGATAACGGTGTGAGGTACTTGAGGGGGGCGTTGGAACAGGAACAACGGCTCGTTGACGCGCACAAGTTTCTAGCTTACGCGTACAAGGCGAAGGGGCAATTGAAGGAGGCCGCTGATGAGCTTGGCATTTATCTTCAGCTTCAGCCTGACGCGCCTGACGCCACGCGCGTGAAAAACGACCTGCAAGACCTGCGCGCTCAGTTGCGAAGCTCATCGCCGCAGAGTTGAGGCTCTGAAAGCATCTATCACCTGGCTGCTTCCTTGAGAGCAGCTTCTATAGCTGCTCTCAGGTCTTCT
>DATFWM010000272.1:0-4349 GCA_035259295.1 Blastocatellia bacterium
AAACCGCGAAGGTCTTATCCCTAAAGTGATCCGTGCGCGTCAACCCGCAAACTACCCAGCGGAGTCCTTGCTGCTTCTCGTCTCCTGTCGCTGAGAGCCCCAGCCTGATCGGCTGCAGAAAAAGCCTGTACTCCGTGCCCGCGAGTTGCACGTCGAAAAGGCTGCTGGACTGCTCAGTCAACTTCAGATCCAGTTTGCCCCCCTTGCTATTTAGAATATTGTCCAGCGAAACAACATTCAGTCCCGACGGGCCGCGTTGAAAGATCACTCTTCCGTTCTCCTGCTCGGCGACCAGCACTTCGTCGTACAATCGCTCTTGTGTTTCAGCCTTCTCGTCTATCACGTATCGTGAAACGAGAGGCTCCAACAACCCATTCAACTCACGTTCAACAGGAAAATTTGCCGGCAACGCGCCTGAAGTCCCTTCATAATGCAAATGCAGCCAGAAGGAACCTTGCTCCGGCTTGATGCTGATAGTGACCTGCGGCTGGGAACTCGCCGCGGGCGCTTGGGCGGTTGTACCAAGCTTGTTCCTCGGCGCAGCAGGAGCTTGTCGACGGTTTGCGTTTGCAACCGGCGGACTTTCACCTCTGGTGGGCGTGGCAGTGTTTGCGATCGCTGCCGACCGTTGCGGCGGCGGGCCTTTGACTTGCTGATATTGAGCGGGATCGAACTTAAAACCGGGAACGAGGCTCACTGCCGCCTTAACTTTCTGCACATCAGCCTCTGGCTTCGCCGCTTGCTTGACGGGTGCCTTTGTCGTCTCGTCCGGACTCTTGCCTTCTACCCTTGTAGTGGAGCTCTTTTCTTGCTTTGTTTTCTCCGCCAAGTTGATAAGGATTGTGGCCTGATTTTCGATCTTTGCGCTTATGTGATTGCCGATTTCGGCGAGTACCCGAAAGTTCCGGTTCGTGAAGTAGTTGATCTGTGAGGAGACAAACAAAACGTAGTATAGACCGAAGGGTAACAGCACAATGATCATCGCGAATCCCATTATGCTGAGTCGCTTCACTCGAAGAGACCTCGGCTTGTCATCTTTCATTGTTGCACCTCCGTCAGAGACTAGGAGATCGAGGAAGCACTATCGCGGCGCTGAAGACGCGGATCCCGCGCGCGCTCGCTATTATAGTATACATGACCAAAAACGAGAATTATTTCATCAGTTGTTCTCGTTGCGTCTGCAACAAGAATCAGGGTTTGCGATCGTTGTCCTGAAAAAGTTTGACGCTATAGCGCAGCTGTGTCGGCGCTCACGGGAGCTTCGTCAATAAGCTGCGACCAGAACCGCGAGGTCGCGCCAGACTCGAATCCCACTAGCTCTGGCGAACGCAGTGACAAGAAATGCGAAGAAGTGGCCGCCAGCAGAGCCGGCGTCGCATCATCGCCCGACCTGCGCGACGCCAGGCTGACCATCCAGCCAAGCTCCAACAGCGCGCCTAACGCGTCCGCCGCCTTGCGCGCGTGTGTTGCGGACCACTCGCGGTCCGACAAGCGCTCACGAGACAGTTCTTCGAGCGTGTGACCGAAAGCCTTTTCAAAGAGCGCGCGAGTTCGCGATAAAAGCGTCGACGGCCATTCCTCGAGCACTGCGTTGATCTCGCTTCGCCAGCGATCAATCAAATCAGTCTTCGCCGCATCGCGCATCATCTGAAGACAGAGTGTATTGTGCGTTCCCTCCCAGGTCTCGATGATCATGGCATCTCTTAGCAATCTTGGCAACACAGTAAAGTCTTCAATGATACCGTTGCCGCCAAGCAGCAGGATTGCCTCGCGAACCGAGTCGGCGAGCGTGGAAGCGGTTCGGTATTTCGCCAGGTTGATTAGAAATCGTTGCCACATCGATTGACCCTTGTCGACAGGACACAGGCCGTTCTGCTCGATTAATGACACCAGCTTGAAGGCGAGCACGCGATAGCGCCAGCATCTTTCGAGCAACAACATCAGCTTCTCCTGGACCAACGGATAGTCGATTATGGCGCCGCCGAACGTGTCGCGCTGTCGGGCATAATTGCGAGCTTCCAGAAACGCGCGATGCAGCACGCCGCACGCATTCACTGCATTATGAACGCGCGAGACGTCGATCACATAATTCATCAAGGTCTTGAAACCTTCAGCAGTGTCGCCGATCGGGTGAGCGGTCGCGCCGTTGAAATCTATTTCGGCTGTTGGAAGCGATTGTGTCCCGAGTTTGTCTTTCAACCGCTTGAACGAGATCTTATTTAACGCGCCGTCCGGCAGAACGCGAGGCACGAGGAATACCGCGACGCCTGCCGTTCCCGCGCGTGCGCCTTTGGGCCGGGCCGCGACCAGGAAATATTCGTCGGGGTTCGAGCAAAACCATTTCTCGCCGGTGATCGACCACGTGCCGTCCGCGTTCGGTTTTGCCTCTGCCTCAATCGCCCCGACATCAGAGCCAGAGTCTTGCTCGGTGATGAACTGCGCTCCGGCGAGAGGGGTGTCGATCGAACGCAGCAGCGGCAAGTAAGTCTCGCGAAGAGACTCCGAGCCTTTGGCCTCGATCGCACGGATCAATCCATCAGTGCAGCTCAGCCCGCAGTTAACCGAAGCCTCGCCGTTGTGCGCGAGCAAATAAACCAGCCCGAACTTGTGTAACTCGCCTCGCACATCGCTGAGCACACCGAACTCGGCGACTTCGCGGCGGAGGTGGCGGGTGAGTGCGCCAAAGTCCACGCGCTCGATTGGATTGCCCGCCCGATCGTACTTGACGATCTTCGGCAACCTCTCGGGCCGGCTGGCTTCAATGGCCAAATCGTTCCAGCGTCCCGCGACGAGCCTCGCGCAATGATGCAGCGAATTGAACACCGGCAAAACTTCGTCTTGGGGAAGCAGGTCAGACAACAGAGTCTGAAACCCTCGGTCCATCTCGAAGAAGTCTTGCCCTTCGATGCCTTGAAAATCTTTCAATCTAGCCATTGGCTGAATCTCTTGGGTATCTACCGTTTCTTTCGTCGTCTTCCCGAAGAAGCCTTTCGCTCAGCGGCCACAACTGCTCCGCGCGCCCACGCTTTGAGCTGATCGACGTCCTCGAGCACCTCAACCGGCACCTCGTAATAACTCATCGAATACGACTCGTCGCCGTAGGGTTGAAACGGTCTCGATCCCGCAGCTTCATAAGCCCGCCGGTTCTCATCGTCTACCTTGAAGTACAAGACGTCGTCGGCAATCAGGCCGAAGAATAGGCCGTCGAAATAAAGGCCAACGCCGCCGAACATTCGCTTCGACACAATTGGACCGAGACACCCGAGCTGATCCGCTGCGTAATCAAGATACTCTTCGCTGACCGGCATATCGTGTTTACAAAGGTCTTATCCAAACGTTGCGATAGCGCACCGGATTGCCGTGATCTTGAAGCTTCAGCGAGGCCTTGCCGTGCGCGATGTACAGCGCCGGGCGGTCGTGCCAGGTGTTGCCGTATACCTCGACGTTGTTCTGAATCAGCACGCCGTTGTGTAACACGGTTATTCGAGCGCGTTCTGTCACTTTGCCTTGCTCGTCAAACTTCGGCGCTTTGAAGATGATGTCGTAGCTCTGCCACTCGCCCGGCTTGCGCGACGCGTTGACCAGCGGCGCCCACTGGTTGTAGATCGCTCCGGCTTGCCCGTGATAGTAGGTCTTGTTGTTGTAGGAATCGAGCACCTGCACTTCGTACCGTTCCATCAGAAACACGCCGCTGTTGCCGCGCTCCTGACCTTCGCCTTTGACTTCAGCAGGCGTAGCCCATTCAATGTGCAACTGGCAGTCGCCGAATTCCTGCACGGTAGCGATGTCGCCGGTGTGTCGCACGACTTCCATGTAGCCGTCCTGTACTTTCCATTTTGCGTCGCCGCCGTTCACGCTTCGCCATTTGGAGAGGTCTTTCCCGTCGAACAAGACGATTGCGTCCGACGGAGGATCGCTGCTGGTCTTGCCAGGCGTGACGATGGGCGGTTCGTTCTTGGGTGGAGGAAACGGTTTGGGTTCTTGCGTGGTCTCACTCATAGAGGCTACCTCCAAGCCTGCAACGAACACGAGAATGGTAAACACAGCTAGTGAGCTGAATCTCATAAGTGTTTTCATTTGGTCTTCTCCTGAGGGTTCTTATTGTAGTCTCTTGCGTCAAATATGCGAAGCGTTCTGGCGCTGTAGATTTGACACGCCATTCGCGTTGATATACTTTGTCTTTCGACAAGCTTCCACATCGCGATTCCCCCAAAGGAGAATATGGAATGAGGAACACTGTCGTCGCTGTACTCATAGCTGCGATGATGGTTATATCAGGCTGCCGGGGCGGCGGGCCGCGCGGCACAAGTGGAACGCCTGATCCTCCTTTTAGAGGTGACCTGCCCCAG
>DATFWM010000273.1:0-3270 GCA_035259295.1 Blastocatellia bacterium
AAGAAAACCGACGCGTTGATGACTTCAGCGACCTAATTCGTACCTCCTGCGGCTACTACCTCTCAGGGCAGTGTTGAAAGCCTCGCCGCTTCTGCCAACGGTTCCGCTCGGCCCAACAGATCGGCACTTTCTCGAGTACGAAAACTCTCGTCGCGGAAGAACCGCTCGCTATAAATCCGCTGATCAACTTTCAACATCTATCTCGAGGACAAGACGTTGTAAATCCTTTTTCGCTTGATCCATCGGAGTTCAAGAACCTGTCGGCCCTACTGGTGCAGTCGTTGGGTGGCGTGCCTTACTTCCTCGCGCCCGGTAACCACGACGTTACGCCAGCCGCCGAGCTTGAATCGCCGATGCGAAAAGAAGGGCTTCGAAACTATCTCGCCGCCGTCGCCAATCTGATTCCGCCCGATGTGGCGCGCCGACGGCTCGACGGCTATCCGACCTATGCGTTTGGCTACGGAAATGCGTTTTTCATCGCGCTCGATTCAAACATCGCAAGCGACGACAAGCAGTTCGAATGAGTGAAGTCTCAGCTCGAAGGGCTTGATCGCAAACGTTATCGCCACGTCATCGCGTTCTTTCATCATCCGGTTTTCTCATCCGGTCCGCACGGGGGCGCGATAGTGGAGCCGCCGACGGCAGCGTTAAGAGCGGAATACATGCCTCTATTTCGCCGGCACCGAGTGGCCGTTCTGTTCGCGGGACACGAGCACTTGTTCGAACACTGGATCGAGCGCTACGAAGACGCGCAGGGCAAACATCGGCTGGACCAGATCGTGACCGGCGAGGCGGCGCGCCGCTTTATCCTTATCGCGGCGAGCCTGACTTGCGCGAGTATCTGAAAGCCAATGCGGCGGAGAAGGTGTCGCTGGATCACCTGGTGAAGCCCGGAATGAATCCGGGCGATAACGCGTATCATTACTTACTCGTGCAAGTGGACGGCGATCGAATCCGGGTCGAGATCACTGGCATCGATTGGGGCCGAGACTTCCGGCCTTATCGCAGCAACGCAACGGAGCTTCAAGACGTGAATCGCGAGTGAATTTGTCATTCTCTCTTCAGCTCAAACCACAAGAACCCATATCCATTAAGTGACAACTGATAAGGCCACTCGCCGATTCTCGGAAATCGAACTCCACCCGACATTTCGATCGGTGTGAAACCTTCGTAGCCGCGCAGATCAAGCTCGGTGGGCTGCGCGTGTCGCGACAGATTGAACACGCAAAGTACTGTGTCGTCCTTGTAGCTACGGATGAATGCGAAGATCGTCCGGTTCTCCGGCTTGACAAACCTGAGCGAGCCTCGTCCAAAAACCGGATGCTGTTTGCGCATCGCGATCGCATTGCGCATCCAGTGCAGCAGCGACGTCGAGTGGCGCTGCTGCGCTTCGACGTTCACAGCCTGATAACCATAAACCGGATCCATGATTACCGGGAAGTATAACTGCGCGAAGTCAGCTCTTGAGAAGCCGGCGTTGCGATCAACCGACCACTGCATCGGCGTGCGCACGCCGTCTCGATCGCCCAGGTACATATTGTCCCCCATCCCGATCTCATCGCCGTAGTACAGAAACGGGCTGCCCGGCAGGCTGAACAACAGCCCGTGCATGAGCTCGATTCGCCGTCGCCCGTTATCGAACAGCGGCGCAAGACGGCGACGAATTCCCAGGTTCAACCGCATTCGCCGGTCCTTCGCATATTCCGAATAAAGGTAGTCTCGTTCCTCATCCGTCACCATCTCCAGCGTCAGCTCGTCATGATTGCGCAAGAACATTCCCCACTGGCAGTTGTCGGGAATGTCTGGCGTCCTTTCGAGAATCTCGACGATCGGACGCCGGTCTTCTTGCCGCAGAGCCATGAACAAGCGCGGCATAATCGGAAAGTTGTAAGCCATGTGGCACTCATCACCATTTCCAAAATATGCCACAACGTCTTCAGGCCACTGATTCGCTTCGGCGAGCAACAGACGGCCTGGATAGTGAGTGTCAACATGAGCCCGCAAACGTTTCAAGAATGCGTGCGTCTCGGGCAGGTTCTCGCAGTTGGTATTTTCGCGTTCATACAGGTACGGCACTGCATCCACTCTGAATCCGTCGATCCCCATTTCCATCCAAAATGAGACCACGTCGATGATGGCTTGTTGGACTTCGGGATTGTCGTAATTGAGGTCCGGCTGATGCCTAAAGAAGCGATGCCAATAGAAAGCCCCCGCCTCTTCGTCCCAAGTCCAGTTTGAGTTCTCACTGTCGATGAAAATGACCCGCGCGTCCTGATACTTAAGATCGGTGTCGCTCCAGACATACCAGTTGCGTTTGGGTGAGTCAGGCGAGCTGCGCGCTTCCTGAAACCACGGATGCTGATCTGAGGTGTGATTGAGGACAAGGTCCGCGATCACTCGAATCCCACGCACATGCGCCGCGTCAAGGAAATTCTTGAAGTCATCGAGCGTGCCATAATCCGGAAGGATGTTGCAGCAGTCGGAAATGTCATAACCGCCATCACGAAGTGGGGAAGGATACATCGGCAGAAGCCATATACAATCGACGCCCAGCCACTGAATGTAGTCGAGCTTTTCGGTCAGGCCGCGGAAATCGCCAATCCCGTCGCCATTAGAGTCGCAGAACCCGCGAACGTAGACTTCGTAGAAGACAGCGTCTTTAAACCAAAGTGGATCGTCCCGAAGTAGGTTCGTCGCAGACATGTTGTTCAATTCCAATGCTAAGCGACTCGCCTGTTACTTCACAACTCAGCCAACAGTTGCACGACGCTGTCAGTCGCGCTTAGATTAGAGAGCAGCGCATCGGGCGAGAATTCTCTCAACTGGTCGACGGTGTGCATTCCAGATGCCACGGCGACGGCTCGGGCGCCGAAATGACGGGCGCAAGAAATGTCCCGAGGCGTATCGCCCACAATGATAAATCGATCTGGGGGCAGCGAAGTCCCCAAGTGGTCGTTGATTCTCTGAGAGGCGATGGCCGGCAAGTGATCGCGTTCTTCGTCGTCGCTGCCGAACGCGCCGCGTCCCCTAAAGTAATGCCAGATTCCTGCGACGCGCAGCTTGGCCTCAGCCAACTTCTCCACGTTGCCGGTGAGCAAACTTGGAAGAAATCGCGGATCAGCAGAGAGCGCTTCAAGCAGCCCACGCACGCCAGGGCAGAGTTGAAAGACCTCGCCGGTCGAGGACAAGTGACCAAGTATTTCCACCGTGGCCGCTTCGATTACCGGCAAGAGCTCTCGTATTTGCCCGATCGTAAAACCTTCACATTCG
>DATFWM010000274.1:0-2898 GCA_035259295.1 Blastocatellia bacterium
GGGTCGTTCGTCCGACCACGAACTTGTACACGCCGTCTTGGTATTGACCTTTGAGACCTAGCGCTGAATCCAGCTTGGCGGCATCGATCTGCGAATGCGCTGGGTCAATTTGTGCGGCGACGGCCTGACCCCGTCCTGCGGTGTCGTGAATTGCAGTGAACACCTTTCCTACCGCGGTAGCCAGGCCCTGCTCCGGCCCCATCCCGCCGATGTGCATGAACATTATCTTCGGCGAGTCCCAGACAAAGTGATTGTGAAGTGCGGTTACCTCCAGGCCACTATCAAGCGCGGCGTCCATCACGGGAGCGATCTGATCCTGAGTCAGTACAAGATCGCCCATCACAATGTCGTCCTTGCCCTCGCGCTTGAAGGCGGCCCAAGAGGTCAGACCCATGGGCGGCGACATTTTGACGCCGGCGATTGTGACCGAAAGGTCTTTGCGTGGCACCGAAACTTTGAAAACGCCCTCTTTCTGATCCAATTTGCCCGGTGCGCCGGTGAGCTTTTCGATTGCCGCCGTGTCAAGAGAATCCGATCCCTGTTCAAGTGCGAAGCAAGGAGCCAAGGCGCTGATTGCAGTTGTGAGAACCAAGAGTGCGATTGGAAAAACCTTCGGTCTGATCATTAGAGAGAATCCTCGGGTTTGTTCAGCGAGCTATCTTCGCTTGGCAATGAGCATAGAGCGCGTCATAAACCGCGAACTGACGGCTCATATTGTCGAAGTCGTCTGCGCTTATACGCCGAAAGCCGTCCGCAATCGCTTCCAGCCCAACACCTTCAGGTGCCCAGTCCCGCTTCGGCGTATCCGCAGCCCGTACGATTCGAGCAAGCTCGATTAGCGCCGGGTCCTTCTCCAGACCATAGCTCCTCATGATCGCGTCGAATGAGCAGAAGTCTCCGTGATGGCCAAGCTCGACGTTGGGCACATCGAAGACTTTGCCCTCGGTGATCGCAGACCAGTCGGTGTTGTGTGGCAGGAAGGCAAACTCCGCGGAAGGGTCGATAAATCTACGGATGAGCCACGGGCATGCGATGCGATCAACCTTTGCATTTTCTCGCGTTATCCATTTCATCGGCGAAAAATCCTCCGACCCGTGGCCAGCTTGATATGCTTTGCTCGCAGCTGTCCTTGGCGGCGTCTCGGTGACAATGAGAGGGCTTGCAAAGGGCATTGTCAGCAGGCCGAAAGTGGTCTGCATCACGGGCTGATCAAGCCCTGCGAGCCCGTATTCGACGTTCAGTCCCAGCGGAGAAGGCGTGAAGGTCTTAAACACACGATCGAAGATCGAAAAGATGTTGCTGTAGTTGGTGTTGGTTTCATCCGGTCGTCGCGAATGGTGAATCTTGTGCATGTTGGGAGTCGATGTAACCCAGGTCAGCAGAGCGTCGAGCACTACCGGAACTCGAATATTGCAATGCTCCACCAGTCCATTAAGCACCGACCATAGACGGTAGATTGCAAATGCGGCGGGGCTTGCACCCAGCGGAATGGCGACCGCTGCTATCGCGGCGTAACGAATAACGCTCTCTCCAGGATGCTGCCGAATCGTGGTGGTTACATCGACCGCAGGATCCGAATGATGCACGCGGTGGAAGCGCCATAGAAACGCGCTCCTATGCATGGCCACGTGGACGGCATAGAAGGCGAAGTCGAGTAGCACCGAGACGATTATCGATTCCGCGGTCGGTCCGACAGCAGCGTTACGCAGCAGTCCCAACCGATTTGAGTACATCCAAGCAAGCGCCATCACGATCGGGGCGTTCATGAGGATGTTTGTGCCAAAGGTGGTGAATGTCAGCGCGAGATTCGGGAGGAGATGAAATCGGCCCCAGCGACCTCTGGCGTGTAGCGGAACCAAGGTTTCAATCAACGCGATCACGGCCATCGCACCAAGGATCAGTCCCACCGTGGACATCGCGGAGAGTAAGGATGCGATCATGTTCCCCTCGTTCAGTGATTCAATGGTAGTTTGACTGATACAACTGTATCACAGTATAGTCAAGACGATGAGCGAGCGTCCTGATAACCGATGGCTGTTGTTGATCCATCAGATTCCGCCCAAGCCAGACTACTTCCGCGTGAAGATCTGGCGTCGTCTCCAGCGAGTCGGCGCGGTAGCGGTCAAGAACTCCGTGTACGTGCTACCCAAATCCGACGCGACGCTCGAGGACTTTCAATGGATTCTTCGCGAGATCACCGAAGGCGGCGGGGACGCATCACTCTGTGAGGCGGACTTCGTGGAGGGTTTGACCGACTCGCAGATCGAGTCCCTGTTCCGGGTAGCACGTGATGCGGACTACGCCGCTGTAGCCGAAGAAGCACGCGAACTCACAAAGCGAAAACATTCGCGTGGAAGCGATTCAGTGAATGAGCTCGCTGGCGCCGTTACCAAGCTTCGCAATCGACTAACCGAGATCGCGACAATTGATTACTTCGACTCGCTGGGCCGGCAGACGGCCGAGGGTCTGGTCTCGAGCCTGGAGCGCGTCGTGCTGCCCTCGCCCCCGAACGAGACGGTGAAGTCGCCCTCGGAATTTCGTGGCATCACATGGGTAACGCGCAAAGGGATTCATGTCGACCGGATGGCGAGCGCCTGGCTGATCCGTCGCTTCATCGATGAGCAAGCGAACTTCAAGTTCGTTCCAGCGCGCGGCTATCAGCCACAAAAACGCGAAGTCAGGTTCGATATGTTCGACGCTGAATTTACCCACGAAGGCGATCGCTGTACCGCGGAGGTTCTGATGGCGCGGTTTGCGCCGAACGAGAACGGGCTGCGGCCGGTGACCGAGATCGTTCACGACATCGATCTGAAGGACGCAAAATTTGAGCACCCGGAAACGGCGGGCGTGGAGGCTCTGATCACCGGGATCTGTTCGCGAGTGAAAGACGACGATGAG
>DATFWM010000275.1:0-3227 GCA_035259295.1 Blastocatellia bacterium
CCAATCGTTCATCATGACATCTCTCCTTTCGTGAAATAGTTTGACTGCAAACACAGGAGAGCTATTTATCTAAGAACGATGGTGGTGGGATAGAAATTTCAGGTACGATTACGCACTGCCGCGCAGCGGCTTACTTGAACATCGGCCTGGAGCCGACGCGCAACAGCCTTCGCTCGTTCCTCGCTGCGGCTCTTGCACGCGGCTCAGGCCTGGCGTTAGGCGTTTGCGATGGCGGATAAGACGATGACGAACTTAACTCGCCGCAGTTTGCTTCGTAGCGTTACAGTGCTGACCGCTGCCGCCGCGCTCCCCGGTTCCGGAGTTATGACGTCGTTCACGGCGTGGGCACAAACCGCACCTGCGAAGCTGGAAGATAGCGTGAGGGCGCTGTTCTTCGACGTATTCGGCACAATGGTCGATTGGCGCACGGGGGTTGCACGCGAGGCTCAAGCGATCCTCAAGCCGTTGGGCTTTGCTCTGGACTGGTTCGCATTCGCGGATGCTTGGCGCGCTGAGTATCAGCCGGGCATGGATGAGGTGCGGACGGGCGGCATTCCATTCTCCAAGCTCGATGTGCTTCATCGCCGGATGCTTGAACGGCTCCGCCCGCGCTTCGGACTCGAAAAGGTCGACGAAAAGGTGTTGCAGGAGCTTACGCTCTCATGGCATCGCCTCGACGCTTGGAAGGACGTGCCGCCCGGACTCTCCCGTCTGCGACGGCGTTTTCTTCTTGCGCCCGTGTCGAATGGCAACATATCGCTTATGGTCGACCTCGCACGCAGGAACGATTTTCGGTGGGACGCGATACTTGGTGCCGAAATCGCCGGTGACTATAAACCGAAGCCTCGTGTTTATCTCGCCGCGGCCGAAGCGTTAGGCCTTAAGCCAGGTGATTGCATGATGGTCGCCGCTCACAGCGGCGATCTGAAGGCGGCGGCAGCGGCTGGTCTACGGACTGCCCATGTCGCGCGTCCGGGCGAAAGCGGGCCTGGCACCGGGGAATCGGGGCCGAAGGTGTCGGTTGATATCGCCGCGCAAACGTTCGAAGATCTCGCGGAGAAGCTTGCTACCTGAACGAGACGGCACGCGCGTACTGGTGGAACCTTCGAGCAATACATCTCAGTTACGTTAAAGAAACGGTGCTTGTCCAATGCTGCCTAACCATCGGCCTGAGAAAGACCTACGCCCTGTGCTCGCTGCGCTCGCGACGCGTGGCTTCTCAGCCTTAGCGTTAGGCAGCCAGTCGGGCAGGAGGTGTCCAATGCCTACGTTTTTTGCAGTTTTCCTCGCTATTTTTGTTTTTCAGCCCTCGACCTATGCAGCCGATAAGATCAGGATTGGTTTTGCTCCCGGAGCTAGCTCTGTCCCTTTCCCGCTAGCGCAGAAGAAAGGATTCTTGAAAGAGGAGGGCCTTGAAGCCGAAATCGTTCGGATGTCCAGCACAGTGCAAGTGGCGGCGCTGACCGCCGGAGAAGCCGATTATGTGACTGGCATGAGTGCTCTCAGGGGAGCGGTCCAGGGGCTGCCGCTTAAAGTCATTGCCTCCTACATACAAGGCAGCACACAGACGCTCGTCGCTCGCGCCGATCTCAAATCCGTGAGAGAACTTAAGGGAAGAACGGTTGTGATCGGGACTCCCGGGGGAAGTCCTGATCGCCATGCAAGGCTAATAGTGAGGCACTTCGGCCTGGAGCCCGAGAAAGACGTAAAGTTTGCTCCGGGGGGTCTCACCGAAGGTCGCATTGCTCGTTTGCAGCAGGGATTGATTGACGCGACAGTTGTCCCGGTTCCTCTCGATCTTCAGGCAAAGAAGCTAGGATTGAACGTACTTGCGCGAGCTTATGAGATATTCACCTACCCCGAGGGTGGTCTGATAACGACGACAAAGAAAATCAAAGAGAAGCCCGACGAAGTCAAGCGAGTTATCAGAGCAGGTATTAAGGCCAGCCGCTATATCAAGACAAATCGCGACGAGACCATTCAATTTTTGATGGAGTGGCAGCGGATCGATAGAGAGATCGCCACAGGAACATACGAGTACTTGTCGAAAGCGATTAACGACGATGGAAGTGTATCGGAAAGCGGCCTTCGCCTGGTCATCGAGGAGATCAAGGAGCTAGCCAAGGCCAACCGCGAGATTGCATTGAGCGATATCGCGGATCTCTCGATTCTCAGAGAGGCGCAAAAGGAACTTGGGATCAAGGGGAAGTAAACCATTATCCACGCTTGTCTAACCGACGGGTTGGAGACCGCCGCTCGAAAGCTCGCGCGGTTCACCGGCGCGTTAGCGCTGAGATTGAACTGATCTCCGTCGAACAAATCAGGTGAGTTTGTCTGTGGCGTCGTGCAGTTCAATCCCACGGCGATAATAGAGCTTGATTGTGATCTGGCGGGCGAAATAACCCGACGATTCGTTAGCGGGATAAGCCACCGTACTGGTCGGCTTATTTGGGAAAGCTTAAAGTTGACAACTCGACGTGGCCTAGTGGATATTGCGGCCAATTTGGATTTTCGTTGTCGAGACCGTTCCTCGAGACGTTTTTAGACGTTTGTGAAAGTGAGGAAGGTATGAAGTTGTGGACCATTGTTCTGATCGTCGCCCTGTTCATTGGCGCGTCCGGGCTCGCGGCTCAGGACCGAGTTCTTGTACTTGAAGGCGGAACGTTGATTGACGGCACGGACCGCGCTCCCGTCGCGGACGCGGTCGTCCTCGTCGAAGGATCGCGGATCAAGGCCATCGGCACGCGTGGACAGGTCAGGTATCCGTCGAACGCCAACGTCATCAAACTCAACGGGCGCACGATCCTTCCTGGCCTCATCGACGGTCACGTGCACTTGCGCGACTGGCAACTGCCGATGTTCCTTCCGTACGGTGTAACGACGATCGCGGATCTTCATAACGACACGGCCTGGAGCATCGCGCAACGTGAAGCGCTCAAGAGCGGGAAGATCAAGGGGCCTCGGTTCTTCGTGTCGGGTGCGCGTGTCACCGGACCACTCGGTGATCCGACCACCGACGGCAGTTACGTACGCGATGTTGCCGAGGCGCGCGCCTACGTTCGAAGTCTCGCAAAGGCAGGGGTCGACCACATCAAGGTTGACCTCACCATCACAGACGACCAGTTGCGCGCCGTGATTGATGAAGGCAATGCCGCCGGATTGAAAGTGCTCGGCCACACGCAGAACATCAAGAAGGCGGTCGACATGGGCATGAAGCACATGGAGCA